>JAIENH010000699.1 GCA_019751475.1 Cyclobacteriaceae bacterium | reverse complement strand
GATCACTACGCTTTCATTGTATGCGGTAGCACTTCCGCTCACATACACCGTGTCACCAGGCGTTGCAGCATTGAGAGCCGCTTGTATGGTGGTGAATTGTGCCGGGCGGTTAGGGTCGTTGCTTACGGTACGGATGGTGGCAAACAAAGATTGACAAGCAAGGCTTGCACATACCAGAAGGAGGAGAGTTGGTTTCATGCTACTTTTTTAAAAGTCTTTTATCTAAAAATTATTTTTCGATCGACTGTGCTCTTTAAACACTGCCATGGAGAGAGCCAGGCTTATTTCATGCGTGGTAAAGCGCGTGCCCACCGAGTTATTCGTAGGCACCTCAAATACATACCCTACGCGATAGTCTTTAACATTAGCTTGCAACAGAATGCCATAGGTGTTGAAGTTGCGGGTAAAAACACCGGCTGTATAGTTTTCGTCAATATTCAAGTTGAAATTCAAGTCAGTAGAAAAAGCACCCTTGGTAGCTTTTCCGAGTATCGATGGCTTTAACCGGATGCGGTCAGTGAGGTAGAAAACATATCCACCCAATAGGTAGAAGTGCTGATTGTACACGTCAATTTTCTGCCCGCCCATATCTACGGTGGCCCGCGTGATTCGAGGCACCGAGAAGCCCAGCATATAGCGTTCGCTCTTCAGCATAACACCCGCCCCGATATTGAACTTCAATTCATTGACAAATCCAAAAGCAGGGTCGCCTGTCTGCTGAGGATTGAGCATAGTATTGTCGTTTCGGTAGTTAGTCATGCCGGTCTGTAGTCCGAACGAGAGAACTTCTCCGCTTTTCAAGTCTATTTTATATGAATAGAGAGCATTGTATTGTGTGAATTTATTTTCGCCCAATTTGTCTTGCACCACCGAGATGCCCGCGCCTACCTTGTTTTGCACAAGCGAAGTGTGGCCGCTAAAATTGAGTGTAGTAGGACTGCCATCGAAGCCGCCCCATTGTGAGCGATAGCCCGCCACGATATCCAGTCGATTATTGATACCCGCATAGGCAGGGTTTAGCAATACGGGGTTATTGAGGTATTGCGAGTAGAGTGGGTCTTGCTGGCCGTGCGCAAAATTCGCGACAACGATAAGCAAGATCAACGAAATCCATATTTTCATAAACATCCTTCCTTTATAAGCGCCAACTTCACCAGGATGGTTGTAAGACTTGTCAAAGTTCCGACCTTATCCGCTGTTAGTCTATCCACGAAAAAGGGGATTTTTCAATCTGTTAAGTTTTATTCTCGAAATCACCCTTAGCTTTGTTGATGCTAAAACAGCAAACATGAAATTATTGTTGGCATTATTTTGTTCGATTGTTATTGTTTCGTTTAAGGCAGCAGCCCAGGATGTACTGAATGCCGATAGCCTTCGTGCAGACCTGCGCATTTCAAAGGCTGACACTAATCGTGTGAAGTTGTTGATTCAGTTGGGGCAGCAGTACGAAGCCAATGAACCCGATTCGGCTTTGGCTATTTATTCGAGGGCATTAAAATTAAGTGAGTCCATCCAGTACACACGGGGTATTATCAGCTACTACACCAATGCCACCTACGTGTACAACATTTTGGGCAAGCACGATACATCGCTTCTGTTGAACCTCCGATCAGTAGAAGTGGCAAAGAAACTGGGCGACCCTGAGCGATTAGCCACTTGCCTTGCTAATGTGGGTGCTTCTTACTTACGCTTGAGCGAGTATGAAAAAGCAGTTGACTATACCCTACAAGCCGTAACATGGGCAGAGCGGTCAAACGATTTGCGAAAGCTTAGCGTGTTGTATAGCAATCTTTCAAATATCTATCGGGAGTTACGGCAATATCCGTTGGCCGACAGCTACGGCACAAAAGCCCTCACCATCGCACGCAGCGAGAAAAACCCATACCAGATTTCTGCGGCATTGGTATCGTTGGCAATTGTGAAGAGTTTTTCAAATCGCGTCAACGAAGCGATTCCCTTGCTGAACGAAGCGGCA
>JAIENH010000311.1 GCA_019751475.1 Cyclobacteriaceae bacterium | reverse complement strand
ACTTTACCCGCCTTTTGTTCATGGTGTTTCCATTCTTGACCTTATCTTTAGCGCAGGTAAAGAGTCGACTCGCTATATGAAAAGCTTTCACAGATCATGAAGTTATCGATAGTCTCAACGCTATACTATTCTCAAGACTATGTCGATGAGTTTTGTAATCGTGTAGCGCAAGCCGCCTCTTCTATTTCTACTGATTTTGAAATCATATTAGTCAATGATGGCTCCCCGGATGGTTCACTTGAAAAGGCGCTGACGCTTCAGAAAAAATATTCTACCATTACCATCGTTGATCTCTCCAGGAATTTTGGACATCACCGGGCCATCATGACCGGCCTTCACTATGCCAAAGGGGATTTTGTTTTTCTTATCGACAGTGATCTGGAGGAAGCACCTGAATTGTTGCTTGATTATTGGAAGGAAATTCAACAACCCGGAATTGATGTAGTACTCGGAATACAAAAGGCTCGCAAGGGAGGATGGTTCGAGCGCATCAGCGGAAAATTATTCTATTGGTTTTTCTCTATCCTCACGTCCGTAGAATACCCGGCAAATTCACTCACAGCCCGGCTCATGACAAAGCGATACGTTGATTCAGTGATTAAGTTCAAAGAAAAGGAGTTAGATATTTGGGGAGTTTTTGTGCTGGCAGGATATAACCAAAAAAGTATTCAGGTCATTAAAACAAGCAAAGGGTTAACCACTTATACGTTTCGGAGAAAAGTAAAAATGGCTATTGAAGTCATTACTACCGTAAGCCATCGACCCTTATATTTAACATTTTTGTTTGGCGTTTTGTTTATGGTACTCTCATTAATCTCTGTAATAGTAATTATATATGAAAAGTACTTTCACTACACTACGGAGGGTTGGGCAAGTATTGTTGCCCTTATATTATTTGTAAATGGAGTCGTTTTTTTTATTCTTGGCATTTTTGGAATATACTTGTCGAAAATGTTTTTGGAAATAAAGAATAGGCCGCTAACGCTAATACGGGATGTTTTTCCTTCTCAAAACCACCATGATTAATTCTTTATTACAAAACTTCTATGATTCTAGTCTTCTTCGATATGGCTTTACAGCGCAGGGAGTAGGTTGGAAAAATCAAGAAGCGCAAACTATACGATTTGAAGAGCTTCTTAAAGTTATTTACTCAGATTCAAATTTTACTGTGAACGACCTCGGTTGTGGTATTGGTGATTTGCTTCCATTTTTGCGATCGCGCTTCTTGTCTTTTCAATATGAAGGTTATGATGTGCTAGAAGAGATGATTTCCATAGCAAAAATTCGGTTTCCAGAGGTTTCAACCTTTACCCTTATCAATGAAAGTAGTGAGCTAAACGTAGCGGATTATACACTCGCTAGTGGAATTTTTAATTTGAAATTCAATGAAACGGAGAGAAATTGGAAAGACTACATTCTTTCTACACTTCATGCTATGAATTTGAATAGCAAAAAGGGATTTTCGTTTAATGCACTTACATCTTACTCAGATGCAGAATACATGAAGCCTGAATTGTATTATTCCGATCCGCTCTGGCTGTTTGACTACTGCAAGAGGAATTTTGCCAAAAACGTGGCCTTGCTTCACGATTACAGTATGTATGATTTTACTATTCTTGTAAAAAAGAATTTCTGACATGGGTTACGTATACATAGCAGCTACCGTCTTGCTGACTTCCTATGGTCAACTCATCCTGAAGTGGCGATTGAACCTGAAAGGTTCTATGCCCGATGGCTTTCAGGACAAGATGATTTACCTGATGCATACGCTGCTGGATCCGTACGTGATTTCAAGTTTCGCTGCCGCCTTTGCAGCCAGCCTTACCTGGATGGCGGCCCTCACGAAGTTTGAATTATCAACGGCCTATCCGTACATGAGTCTTTCCTTTATCGTGGTGTTTCTGTTTAGTTATTGGTTGCTGGGCGAGACATTCACGCTCTATAAATTAGGTGGCTGCCTGTTGAT
>JAIENH010000089.1 GCA_019751475.1 Cyclobacteriaceae bacterium | reverse complement strand
GGGGCGGGTCCATAATGATACCATGATAACGGTTTCCGCGCTTTACTTCCCGCTTGACAAATTTAAATGCGTCTTCGTACACCCACCGGATGTCGGACTGGTTATTCAACTGCATGTTTTGGTTGGCCCAGTTGAGGCCCGGTCGGGAGGCATCACAGTGAGTCACGTCTGCTCCTGCAATTTTAGCGACTACAGAGGCAGCACCTGTGTATGCAAAAAGGTTTAGCACACGCGGCTTGGATAACTTCCATCCCGTGAGGGCATCATAAATAAAATTCCAATTTGCTCCTTGCTCAGGGAATACACCCACGTGCCCGAAGCCGGTAAGAGCCAGTCGTAACACAAGATGCAGTTCGCCATAGTGATAGTTCACCTGCCAGCTTTCCGGCATGTCTTTCAGTTTTTTCCAGCCTCCTTTTACTTCGTCAATAAAGCGAAATTTGTCGCTCTGCTCGCGCGAAAAATGTGCATGAGCCATGCGCTTCCATTCCGCTGGCGGCAATGACCGTTGCCAGAGTGCCTGTGGCTCAGGCCGAATGAGAATATATTTGCCAAAGCGCTCCAGCTTTTCAAAATCACCGGAGTCAAGCAATTCATATTCTTTCCACGAAGAGGGCGACACGACATTCATCGCCCTAAAGATACTGGAAGTTTCAAACCGGTAATCAGGGCTGACACATCTTAATCCATTTTGCCCGCAGATACCGCTGATCGATAAAATGCACGCAGATTCACGCAGGAAAATTTCTGAATCTCACGCTCAGCAAAATCTGCGCATGTTCTCAATCTGCACAATCTGCGGGGAAAAATTTATACGCGTAAATCATGAAAATGTGGACCGATTTCGTCTTTCTACCGCCATGTTCTAACTTGACACCGCAACCATGAAGCCCGGCACTGTCATTACCAGCACACAGAACCCCAAGGTGAAGAGCCTGCTGGCACTGGAAAAACCACGCGAACGAAGAAGGCAACAGCTCTTTATCATCGAAGGAAAAAAAGAAATAGGCCTTGCATTAAAAGCTGGCTATAAGATTGGCAACCTCTTCTATTGCGTTGATATCCTTCCGGAAACTGACTTACGGTCGCTTGGCTTTGAAGACAAATTCCTGGTGCCAGTAACCCAGGAAGTGTTTGATAAAATCGCTGTGCGCGAAAACTCCGGAGGCGTCATCGCGGTGGTGGAAATGAAAAGCCATCGGCTGGATGAAATAACACTCAGCAAGAAACCCTTGGTACTGGTGCTTGAGTCGGTTGAGAAGCCGGGCAACCTGGGTGCCATCTTGCGCACCAGCGATGCGGCTGGTGTTGATGCGGTGATTATCTGTGATCCGCAGACGGATTTTTACAACCCCAATGTAGTGAGGTCCAGTCTCGGGTGTGTGTTTACCAAACAAATTGCCTCGGCTTCGTCAGAAGAAACCATTGCATGGCTAAAGAAAAATAAGCTTGCCATTTACTGCACCTACCTGAAAGCATCTAAGCCCTATCATGAAGTGAATTACACAGTGCCCACTGCTATTGTCATGGGAACGGAAGCCACCGGTCTATCTGACAATTGGGTGAAGAATGCAGATGCCAACATCATTATTCCCATGCAAGGGAAAATAGATTCCATGAACGTATCCACGGCAGCAGCCGTAGTTGTATTCGAGGCCGTGCGGCAGCGGGCAGCACAAAAATAGACCCCGCCTTTGGCGGGGTCTATCAATTGTCTCTACGTTTTTCTTATGACACTTATTGCACCAAGTGGATTTCTACACGTCTGTTCTGTGCGCGTCCGGCCGCTGTTTTATTGTCAGCTATGGGGCGTTCTGGACCGAAGCCTTCCGAATCCAAACGACTGGCAGGAATGCCTTTTCCAACAAAGTAATCTTTCACCGCTTTCGCTCTGCCATCCTACAAGGTTTTGTTTGTTACGGCATTGCCGGTATTGTCGGTATGACCTTCAATCTTAAAACGAAT
>JAIENH010000153.1 GCA_019751475.1 Cyclobacteriaceae bacterium | reverse complement strand
AAGCTGCACCAGCACATGTTGGGAGTAAACGAAACACTGGAAAACTTGTTGCAGTGGTCGAACTCTCAAATGGATGGGTGGAAGCAGCAGCCCGTTGTGGTGGACTTACAACCATTGGCTAATCGAGTGGTTGCTCTTTTTCAGGAATCAGCATCACAAAAAGGGATTGAGCCTTCTGTTTTCGTTTCAAGTGACCTTCGTGTGCTGGCAGATGCTCATCAAACGGAATTGATTTTCAGAAATCTTATACACAATGCGATCAAGTTTACCGGGTCAGGTGGTCGAGTTTCGATCTCGGCCACACGCAACAACTCGATGATTGAAATTACTTTCTCCGATACGGGGGTTGGCATGTCGTCTGAGCAACTGGATCACTTGTGGCAAGAGCCGCACATCCGTACTACACGAGGAACAGGCGGAGAGCGGGGCACGGGACTGGGTCTTGCGCTGTGTCGCGAAATGGCAATGAACAACGGAGGCAGCCTGACAGCCACCAGCGAAGAGGGAAGAGGGAGTTCTTTTTTGCTTACGTTGAAGAGCGTTGATTAAATTTCACTTCATCGCCTTCACCACAGGGCTCTTGTCCCCCGTCATCTCCCAATGACCAAGCGAAGTAGGAATACAGCCAATGGCATTAAGCCGATCGAAAAAGTCTTTTACATGGAACGGTTGTTGCTCTGATTCTTTCCGCCTGGCAAATTCTGCCATCGCGCCTTCCAGCAAATACTTTCCAGTAATATAACTTGAGCCGTAGCCCGGCTGGCGCATGTACAAGTGTTGTTCAAACAGCAACAACTCCTTTTCTGTTTTCATCCAGCCACGCGGTGTGTAGTCGGCATGAATTTTTCCAGCCTCTTCCATGGTTAGGTCGTTGGCATGTGCGTACAACGAGCCAAGGCCGCGTGCAGCTCGTTGCGCAATCATGATGTACACAATTTCTTTCACGCGAGGATCTTCGTTGTACAGGCCGGCTTGCATAAACATTTCTTCTACCGCGGTAGCCGTACCTTCGTTACGCGAATCAAAAATATTGTACAACAACGGCTCTCTGCGAATGATACTCGTATGCGGCTCAATATCCATCCGCGCCAACTCAAACCAATGATAGAAGTGCGAGTACAGTGGGCGAGGATCGTGATGCATGCCGATGATGAAAAAGTTTCGCTTCTCAGCCGGCACAAATTTGCCAAGATGCACGCGCAAGGCGGGTTCGAAATAGTCTTTCACCGTCACGATCTCATCCTTCTCCAGAAAATTCAGCAAGCTCTTGGCCGCACGTTCGGTCAATGCCGCAAAAGCTTCTGGAGTATCAGCTGGTTTTAGTTCGGGCAACTTTCGATTGTTGTGTTCTTCGAGCTTCAGGCCTGTCCACGCGCGGGCAAGTTCGCGTTTCAGCAATAGCACTTCTTCTTCCCAGGTCAGTGGAACTAAATGCACGTTTTGCAAATACCATGTGTAGTTTTCCTTTCCTATTCCGGAAGGACCCGTTTTGGAAGCTGATTGATTCTCTAGCCAAGTTGCCAAGTCGTTCGTAGAGGCAATCGCATCTTTCACCACAGTCACTACATCCGTTTGCTCGCTCACGCCAGGCATCGAAAGGATACTCTCCAAGTCTTTGCTTTGCGTTTTGATATCACGAATGCCTGCGATCCATAAATCTTTGGCGTTGCCTGTCAGGTTTACTTTTGCTTGTTCGTTTAAAGGTGCAATCACACGAAGTTGATTCACTAATTTGTCTTTGCTTTCGCTTGTCAGCGGAAAAGAATACTTCCATACATCGACAATAGCTGCATGCGTGGGGCCTTCGTGGGCAGGCACATCACTGCGCTCCATAAAAAGTGTTTTGTAAAAAGCAGGGTCACGCTCCCAAGGCCGCATCACGCGATGGTCGAAATCCAAACCGTTCATTTCAGCCTTCACGATGTACCAATCCACTTGCTGATTGACCGGCCAGCCC
>JAIENH010000146.1 GCA_019751475.1 Cyclobacteriaceae bacterium | reverse complement strand
TCACCAAGCTCATGTCTATTGTTGCATTTGTCAATGTCGTTTTTATGTTTGGTATGGAGACGGCTTTCTTCCGTTTCTCCACCAAGCCCGGTGCAGATACCAAAAGAGTTTTTAACCTGGCGCAGACCAGTGTACTCACCATCAGTGTTACGCTTTCTGTTCTGTTCATCACGTTTGCCTCTCCCATTGCGCACGCACTTGGGTTTGGTGATCATCCGGAGTTTATAGTGTGGCTCACGTTGGTGATGCTCATCGATGCGGCAGTGGCTGTGCCCTTTGCCCGCCTCAGGTTGCAGAAAAAAGCATTGCTCTTCGCATCTGCCAAAATCTTCAACGTATTGTTGCTGATTGGTCTGAACTTTTACTTTCTGAAATACGCTTATGATCCTTCAGTCGGCATTGGGTATGTTTTTCTGGCCAACCTGATTGCCAATTCGTTTTTCTTAGGAGCATTTGCATCAACCTTGTTCAAGTGGCGCCCCGTGTGGGATAATTCGATCTCACCCGAGATGCTTCGCTACGCCTACCCCGTGATGCTGACAGGTGTAGCCGGCACAACCAACGAAATGTTTTCGCGCATCACGCTAGACTGGTGGCTGCCGGAAAATTTCTACGGCATCCAATCAAACGCAGCGGCACTTGGTGTTTTTGCCGCCTGCTATAAGTTTGCTGTATTCATGAACCTGGGCATCCAGGCGTTTCGCTACGCGGCCGAGCCATTCTTTTTTTCACATGCCTCCAATAAAAATTCGCCAGCACTATTTGCGAAGGTCAATCACTACTTCACTCTTGTGGGTTGCTTTGTGCTGGTAGCCATCAGCATCAATTTAGATGTGTTGCAGTTTTTCATCGGTGTCCAATTTCGAGAGGGCCTGCACATAGTGCCTATTTTGTTACTGGCCAATCTTTGTATTGGTATTTATTACAACATCAGCATCTGGTTTAAGCTGACCGACAAAACATATTTCGGCACACTCATAACATTGGGCGGAGCCTTCATCACCATTGCTGGCAACTACCTGCTCATTCCACTTTTCGGATACGAGGGCAGCAGTTGGGTAGCCTTCCTCTGCTATGGCAGCATGACCGTGGCCTGTTACGTACTCGGTCAAAAATATTTCCCCGTACCGTATCGTGTAGTGGAAATCATCGGGTACATGCTCTTTTCCTTTTTACTCATTTGGCTTTCCTCTTTGTTCACACCTGTGGGATTATGGCCGGCCATTACATTTCACACATTCATTCTCATCCTTTTTGTGGCCGTGGCCTGGTGGCGCGAAAGGAGTTATTGGCATACCTCGGTTGACTGATTTTTCCTAATTTGAGGGTTTAACGAACACGGTTATGAATATCATCATTCCCATGGCAGGATTGGGCAAGCGCCTTCGTCCGCACACTCTTACTACGGCCAAGCCGCTATTGCCAATAGCGGGCAAGCCTATCGTGCATCGCCTGGTGGAAGATATTGCCAAGGTGTGCCCGGAGAAAATTGAAAACATCGGATTCATCATTCACCCGAGTTTTGGCAAGCAAGTAGAAGATGATTTGAAGGCTGTTGCCAAAGCCGTGGGCGGACAAGGAAAGATTTATTACCAGGAGCAGGCTTTGGGAATATCACATGCCGTGCTTTTCGCGAAAGAAATAATAACAGGTAAAGTGATTGTGGCTTTTGCCGATACACTTTTCCGTGCAGATTTTAAGCTGGATGTGAATCAAGATGGAATCATCTGGGTGCAGAAAGTGAAAGATCCTTCGCAGTTTGGTGTGGTGAAGTTGGATGCTTCCGGCACCATCACCGCGTTGGTCGAGAAGCCAGCGGAGTTTGTCTCCGATCTTGCCATCATTGGTATTTACTACTTCCGCGATGGAGAATTTTTGAGGAAAGAGATGCAATATTTATTGGACAATGACATTAAAGAAAAAGGAGAATATCAATTCACCACCGCCCTTGAAA
>JAIENH010000718.1 GCA_019751475.1 Cyclobacteriaceae bacterium | reverse complement strand
AATACACCTGAGGAAGGTGCTTCTGCTGTGGCAAGAACTTTTAGCTCAAAGCCTGTGGAGGCGCGCCACATCTGCGCTGCCCATTCGGCTACAGGCTGCAGTTCACTTTGCGCTTCGGGGATATAAATAACCGTTTTGTCTGTGAGTTGGAAGGAGCCGCTCTCGTAGGTCACCGACACGGGCGCAGGAATCAAACTTTGTATGTTGATCGTGGGCTTTGTACATGAAGTGATGATCAGGAGGCAGGCTACAGCAAAGAGCACTTTTTTCATATCGTTATTTTGGAAGATGAGTTTCGAAAGTAAAGAAAAAAGAGACATCCTTGGTCACCGCATTTTTTGAAAGGTCGTTTTTTGCAATCTTTAGCTATTCAATCCTTTGGCATTTTTCACCACGTCCTCAACCGAGGCCCACAGGGCGCCTTCGCTATCCACCAGACCAGGCGTAGTATTTTTTCCCGACAAGGGATCCCAACGATAATCCTTCCACTCAGAGGTGAGTGTCAAATGAAGACCCGCATCAACCTTCGGATGTTCTTTGAGATAATGCACGAAGCCTGGTACCCAGGGGCACGGCATCATCACGCTTACGGAATTGGCCACACCTTTTTCCATTGCCTGAATCACACCCTGGTTGGAATCCCACGACATGCCTCCATCGTCCACATGAAGAATAAGCACTTTGGCGCTTTTCGGGAAACCGAGTTTCTCAGAATACGTCTGTGCGGATGTGACGCCTGCGATGCAGCATACCAGTGCTACTAAAATTATTTTTCTAATCATGTTGACTATGGTTTCATTTCAGCAATCCATTGGCGCACCAGTGCTACACCTTCTTCATGCACCAGTTTTCTGCCAACCTCCGGCATCATAATGCCGGGATGTGTGGATTCAATACGGTATTGCAAAATCGACTCTTGTGGTTTGCCTGGCACAATGCCATACAATCGCCCACCCGAACCTTTGCCGGCAGCCACGGGTGCCTTACCCACACCCAGCACATTTGATTCTGATACATCGGCCATCAGGTGAAGCCCACTTGTTTTCGCAGGGCCATCCGGCCGGTGACAATGTGCGCAGTTGATCTCCAGCCAGGCGCGCGCGCGTAGGTGCACTTGCTCTGATATATCTTCATAAGAAACGAGGTGAGGAATTTTTTTCACATCGGGAAGGCCCGCGAGCATTCCGCGTTCGCTCCACTCAATTAATTGAGTTTTGTTTCTACCACTCATGATGCCATTCAGCTGACGAGCAGAAGGGCCGATGGGCATTACCTTATCACCTTTGAGGTGGCAGCCTTTGCATTGATTAATATTGGGCACAGAATAATTAACGTTGCGAACCTGTCCGTTGCCATGCGTCCAGGTAACGTCAATGTTTTTTCCAGCTATTTCCAGTACAGCTTCTGTTTGTTCTTCGTTCCAGATGTAGGAAAGCGGCTTCCACACACTACTATCCAAAACGAGCAACCGCGTTTCTAAAATTCTTTTATCACCGTCTGGTTTCCGAAAGTCGGCCGGGTAGTAAAAATTTTTAATCAGTATTGTGCCTTCCGGAAAATCAACCACTTCCGTGGGATGGTAGGTTGCTTTTTTTCCTGTTGGAATTTTTACAAAACGCTTCTTGAAGGCATAGTCGCTAAAGAGCGGAGAGTTTAACGCATATTCTACCACGCCTGACGCAGGCTCCAAATTTTTCATCTCACCTACAAAAAAGCCGTACTCAGAAAGTCTTTGTTTGCCCAGCGATGATAAGTCCACAGGAAGGGCAACTTCTTCTGTTACGACAATTGCATCAGGCTTTTGCTTACAGCCCCACACCAGCAACAAAAAGCAAAGCGCACAACAGCGACCCATCTTGATTGATAAGAGTTAGAAAGCTGCCCGAAATGTAAGGTGCCCCTGTTTTTCTGTGGTCGCAACCTTATTGCCTCCACATCTGAACGAACCTAGGT
>JAIENH010000685.1 GCA_019751475.1 Cyclobacteriaceae bacterium | reverse complement strand
CCGGGTTTTTTATTTCCGTCACAAAACGATTGCCCAAACCCGTGCCCAGGATCACCCCAACTTCCGGTGCAGTTACACCATGATCGCGAACAAACGAAGTGGCTTCATGAATATGGTCTAACATATAGTCAACACTTTTAAAATTGTGTGTTTCAAACTTACTATTTTCTTACCAAGTCCCTTTCATCCTTTCAATAAACCTGTTTTGTATAATCCTTCATTGAGTTTGTTTATGAAAAACTACATTTGACCACCTAACACTATTCTATGAAACGCCTTTTTTCTTTTGCCTTCTTATACCTGGTTGCCTGGACACTCGCAGCCCAAATCGGTCAGTCATTCAACAATCTGCCCGTCAATACGCAAAAGCCACCGCTGCACGGGCGCCATTGGATGGCCGTAACCGGAAAACCGCTAGGCGCAGCAGCCGGAGCCATGATATTTACGAAAGGTGGCAACGCGGTGGATGCAGCATGCGCTATGCTGGCCGCTACCTGCACCATGTGGGACGTACTCAGCTGGGGCGGAGAGACGCAAGCACTCATCTACAATCCAAAAACAAAAAAAGTAATTGCCATCAATGCATTGGGTGTAGCTCCTACGGGTGCCACAGTCGACTTCTTCAAAGGCAAGGGCATGAAGTATCCGCCTGCTTTCGGCCCGCTGGCTGCAGTGACGCCCGGCACTCCCGGAGGTCTTATGACGATGCTGGCCGAGTACGGCACCATGAGTCTGAAAGATGTGCTCGCACCCGCTATGCAAATGGCCGAGGGCTACCCCATCGAAGCGCAAACGGCTAACTCCATCGAGCGAGCCAAAGAACAAATCAAGCAATGGCCGTACTCTAAAAAAGTTTTTCTTCCTCACTTGGGTGAGAAACGAGAAGCACCTGATGCAGGAGAAATTTTTGTTCAAAAAGATTTGCTGGCAACTCTACAAAAAATGGTAGAAGCCGAGCAGCAAGCATTGAAAAAGGGAAAAGACCGCAAGCAGGCTATCTACGCTGCCTATGATCGTTTTTATAAAGGGGACATCGCAAAAGAAATTGTGCGGGGAAGCCAGGAACAGGGCGGATTATTTACGGAGGCCGACCTGGCCAATTGGAAAGTGAAAATCGAAGAACCAATGATGACCAACTACAAGGGCATCGATGTCTACAAACTGCAGCAGTGGACACAAGGGCCTGCCATGCTTCAGACGTTAAATATCCTGGAGAACGTTGACCTGAAAAGCATGGGCTACAATTCCACCCGCTACATCCACACGGTATATCAGGCCATCAACCTCGCCTTTGCCGATCGTGATTTTTATTATGGTGACCCGGCTTTCGCAAACGATCAACAACCCATGAAGGGACTGCTGTCAAAAGAATATGCCAAAGAGCGCGTGAAGGCCATTAACTGGGAGCGCAACGATGCCAAAGCAGGACCTGGCGATCCGTATCCCTTTGAAGGCAAGACCAACCCGTTTGCCGATCAATTGAAAACGTGGGGCAATCGTCAAACTTCACTGTTGGATTTTGCTTCACCTTTGCGGGAAGAAAAATTCCGGGAGGATTTCACCGCTGGAACTACTTCTGTGGAAGCAGCCGACAAAGAAGGCTGGGTGGTGTCGATCACGCCCAGCGGTGGCTGGGTGCCAGCTTGTATCGCGGGCAATACGGGCGTGGGCATGAGCCAGCGGATGCAGTCATTCGTGTTGGATGCAAAAGAGAGTCCATTTAATGTGGTGGAGCCAGGCAAGCGTCCACGCGTTACACTCACTCCTAGTATGGCCCTGAAAGATGGAAAGCCTTACCTGGCTTTCGCTAAACAGGCGGGTGATCAACAAGACCAACTCCTCATCCAATTCTTTTTGAATATGGTTGAATTTGGAATGACGGTGCAAGAAGCCACCGAAGCGCCCAGCTTCATTACCGACCAGATGTATTCAAGCTTTGGCGAACATGA
>JAIENH010000334.1 GCA_019751475.1 Cyclobacteriaceae bacterium | reverse complement strand
AGCAAATGGCGTACGGTGGTCTATACGATCAATTGGGTGGGGGTTTCGCGCGCTATTCGGTTGATCGCGAATGGTTTGCTCCACACTTTGAAAAAATGCTGTATGACAATGCTCAACTACTAAGTCTGTACTCCGAGGCGTATCGGATTTCTCCTGATTCGGAATTCAAGCATGTTGTATACGAAACAGCGCGCTGGCTTGAGCGCGAGATGACTCATCAAGAAGGCGGCTTTTACTCTGCACTTGATGCTGATAGCGAAGGAATGGAAGGAAAATTCTACACCTGGACGCAACAAGAACTCTCGGAATTACTCGGTGATAAGGCACCAGTCTTCTCGGAATACTACCAGGTAACAGCGAATGGCAACTGGGAGCACGGAAGAAATATTTTACACCGATCACTTACATCAGAAAATAAAATTACTGAAAGCATTCTGACATTGTGCAAACAGCAGCTTATGACGGAACGTGAGAAGCGCATTCGCCCCGGGCTCGATGACAAAATTCTTACGGGATGGAATGCCATGACCATAACGGGCCTTGTAGATGCTTATCACGCATTTCATGACAGTTGGTTCCTTGATCTCGCCTTACAGAACATTCGCTTTCTTGAGCAACATTTGGTAGATGAACATCGATGCTACCGAACATTTAAAGACAAACGAAATTCAACGGAAGGGTTCCTGGAAGACTATGCTTTTCTGATCAATGCATACATCAGTCTATATCAAGCGACTTTTGACGAAGGGTGGATTCAGAAAGCTGAACATTGGTCGTCCTATGTCTTAGAAAATTTCTGGGACGACCAGGAGGGATATTTCTTCTTTTCCGGCAAGGGTGCAGAAAAACTAATTGCCAACAAAAAGGAGATTTTCGACAATGTAATACCGGCTTCTAATTCAGTAATGGCGCGAAATCTTTTTCTCTTAGAAATCCTAATGGATAATGATGACTTCCGCGAAAAAGCTCAACGAATGGTCACATCACTGAAGTACTTAATCGTTTCGGAGCCATCTTATAATTCTAATTGGGCCATACTGGCCATGGATATCCACATGCCATTTGCAGAGATTGCCATTGTGGGTAAGGATGCCCTCTCGATAAAAAATGAAATGATACAGCAAAGTATTCCTCCTGCCGTCTTTATGGGCTCCGTTGGATCAAGTAACTTGCCTTTGCTAAAAGACAAACCTGCCACCAAAGTCACCACGATTTATGTCTGTTACAACAAGACATGCCAATTGCCGGTGACCTCAGTAGCAGAAGCACTAAAACTCTTGCGATACCCTTGAGCCAAACACCCTCCGATACAGACAGCGGAACGAATACATTTTTTGCGGAACTGATTCTGCCGGTACCTATTCCCAAGCTATTCACCTATCGTGTACCGGCTCTTTGGAATAACAGTATCAAAACCGGACAGCGCGCCATAGTGCCCTTCGGGCAGCGAAAAATACTCACCGGCATTATTGCCAGGATACATCAGCAGCCGCCCGTTGAGTATGAAGCGAAGTATTTGCTGGAAATACTAGACGAATCCGAAATTATTACCCCGCTGCAATTTCAGCTGTACGAATGGATGGCAGGATATTACATGTGCACCATGGGTGAAGTCATCAACGCAGCACTGCCATCGGGTTTGAAGCTATCGAGTGAGTCGATGGTGCAACTCCACCCGGCCTTTCAACTGGAAGAAAGTCCGTTTGACTTCTCGGAAAAGGAACGTCTGGTTATCAATCATCTAAAGTCTTCACCACTCTCCTATTCTGACGTTGCCAAACTGCTGGATGTAAAATCTATTTACAGTATTCTTAAATCGCTTACCGCGAAGGATGCCATCATACTATTTGAAAAAGTAAAAGAGAAGTTTAAACCAAAAACAGAGAAACGAAGTTTGGGAACCCCGCTTGTAGTGGGTTTTTGTCTTGTTGTATTAGGAGTTTTG
>JAIENH010000389.1 GCA_019751475.1 Cyclobacteriaceae bacterium | reverse complement strand
TGTAGCAGCCGGTCGGCCACCTCCACCCGAAGGACGCCCTCCGCCACCACTTTGCGCCATATCGCCACCTCCGCCTCCTCCATCGCCACCACCTTCTTTCAAATCATCATTATCAATCGACTTCTTACGTCTGCGCGGTGCATCAAAACTCATTTTGCCAATGCGGTAACTGAACGTCACTTTGAAGTTCATGTTCTGAAGTTCGTTCGTGCTGTTTTGCACTATCACCGGTGAAGCAAGGTTGCTGTTGATTCGCACCACAGGCGTGAAGAACTGCTCGGCACCGAAACCAATGCTGCCCTTCTTGTTTGCCAATTCCTTCCGGATGCTTAAGCTATACACGTAAAAAGCACCTTGTATTCCTTGCAATTGTACTTGTCTGCCCCGGAAAAAGCTGAAGAATTGTAATCCCCATCCCTTCGTAAGAGTGTAGTTACCAAATACGCGATAACTCACCACCCATCCCTGGTTGCTTGCCGAATAGAGCGGATTGGGGTCATTGTTTTTAAGCACCGCGTAGTAGACATCACCACCCCCGTTGAGCGAGAACTTGTTTGAAATATTCACGTTGGCAAAAATGCTTCCACCATACGCGTCTTCTCTTCCTATGTTTTGAAACGTAGTGCGAATGGTATCACCGCGTACATCGCGCACACTTTGAATGGCATCGCTCGTGTTGCGCACGAACGTGGAGAAATTCAGATTAGTACCCTTGATGGCCGTGCTGTATGACAACTCGTAGTTGTTGGTAAACTCAGGCGCCAACGTAGGCGTGCCAATAGTGATTTGCAATGGATTGGCCGCCTGAATATTTGGGTTCAAAAACTGAATAGACGGGCGCTGTATTCTTCGATTGTACGCCAACTTCAATGTGTTGCCGTTCTTCAGTCGCCTGGATAGGTTAATGCTGGGCACCAACACGCCATACGATGGAATGGTGACAGGGCCTTTTTCATTTGCAAAGTCTGCATTAATCGTAGTGTATTCGTACCGTGAGCCCGCTTTAAGGCTATAGCCGGATTTCATACTATAGGTATAAGAAAAATATCCGGCTGTGATGTACTGATTGTAGGTGAAGATATTCGCCAGATTGCTGTTGGTGGATGGCACGAAATCTCCGTTAGCACCTGCAGCAAACAAATATTTGAAATCGCTCGTCACCTTTCGGGTGATGCTCTTGCCACCAAACTCAACCAGTTGATTGGTGCTGATGGGTGTTTGATAATCGGCTTGCACGGTTATCTCTTCGTTCAGGCTCTTGTTCAGGTTTTTCAACCGGTTGGTGATCGAGAGATCATTTTCATTCAAAATAGAGTTTGTAAAATCGTTGGTGCGGTCGTTGCGACTGTATTGCGTAAGAAGGCTAAACTCTTGCTGTGGTTTTTTAAAGGTGTGCGTATAGGTGAGACTGGCATCCACATTACCAGAAAGGTCGGTGGTGTTTACATTGCGCAAGCTGCTATTGATCAGCAGATCGTTATTAAAAGATTGCGTGCGCAAGTTGTCCTGGTAATTAAATCCATTGCGCGAACCGTAGCGGACAGATGCCGCTAACGAGTTGTTCTTATCGAGGTCATAATCCCAGCCAAAGTTAAGATTGCCAAAAATGTCGGTCCTGCGGGTGGCAGCTTCTTGCAGATTGAGAATTTGATTGGTGGTGCCATCCGGAAGTGTAGAGGTGGTGAGCTGGCTATTGGTAAACTTACCTATGATATTGTAGCCAGCGCGCCCAAACCCTCCCAAAGAGAATCCCATTTTTCCGGTGCGATAATTTCCATTTAAGCCCAGGTTAGATCCGCGATAGCCGGAACTACCGTCAACATTAAAGGTAAGGCCCTGAAGTGTATTCTTTTTAGTGATGATGTTGATGATACCGGCAGAACCTTCTGCATCATACTTAGCCGATGGTGAAGTAATCACCTCCACTGTTTTAATTTGAT
>JAIENH010000708.1 GCA_019751475.1 Cyclobacteriaceae bacterium | reverse complement strand
AATTATACCAGTTGTTGGGGTCTCCTAAAACACCAACGTTCGTCCAGGTGGCTCCTACATCGGTAGATGCCTGCAGGGAGGCACCATCCCAACCCGTTTCTATTCTGTGCATGATATCAAGATCAATATTCACTTCGCTTAGACCTGAAATAGAAAATACAGGACTTAGTACAAAGGATCTTTCATTATTAGGGTAATTGCCGGTGAGATTAGTGACCCACGCTTTGGTGCCATTGGATGCCGTATTGATGATAGTACCAGCCGGTGTGCCTAAAGCCCATGAACTGAGTGTGCCGCCAGCTGTCCACCCGCCATCTGAAGTTTCAAAGCTATCTGCGTAGGGTAACGTTGATGTAGGAAGCACGGTTGAACTTCCCGTTGCTGAGTCATTAGAAGACTGGCCATCGCTCGCCAGTTGTGTTGAAGCCGTTACTTGAAAAATTCCACGTGTCGATCGGTTAAACTTAGTTGCAAATTTAAATGCCTTGGTTTCACCGACACCCACAGTTCCCGTATAGGATTCTATTACGGGCGCTCCGCCTGCTACACTATAAGACACATTAAAGTTCGATTGAGTGGATACACCATAATTGGTAATTTCTACTGAAACCTCTTCGTCTGTGCCTTGAACTATGAAGTTTTTTAGAATCACAGAACTAACCCCAATGTCATTTGTAAGACCCTCCGCCACGGATATATCGTCAACAGCCATGTCACCAGTAAAGGATGCATCGGTAGCCCCTCGGATGCCTCTAAAAAATATTTGAATTCGTCCAGCAGATACAAAAGATGAAAGAGGAACAACTGCTTGACGATACGGTTGAGAGGTAGTGGTTTGCTGTTGGCCGACCAATTGTAAGACTCGTGTAGTGGTATTGGTTGTTAGGTTTTGTACATAGACCTCCAACGATCCGGTAGTAGCACCGAACATATGGTAGAAGAAGGTAAGGCTTGGTGCAATTAAACTACTGATATCCGTTACAGGCAACGTAAAATCCGCGATGGCAGAAGGCTTGAATCCGGATGTCTCCGTAAAAATATAAAAACCGCTCCCGGTTGTGTTATCACCCGTTGGGCCTGTGCCCGACCCCGCAGAAGGCGTAGGACCTGATCTAATGACCCAATCCATATTGCCTGCTACTCTATACCCAAAAGGCAATACAGCCGTGGGGAAAGAAGTGACAAAAGGAAAAGTACTAATGATAGGATTTACTTCTACACCAAAAGAGGTAGTGGCCGATTGCGAGTTAGTGTCTGTACCTTTTAGTGCAATAATTGCTGTGCCGCTTGACCCTGCCGTAAAAGTTAAGGTAAGGTTATTGCCAGTGATAGACGCAGAGATTAATCCCGGGTTTGAATTCGCATCCACAGTTACTGTAACTGGAGCACTGGCAGAAGCGAATACATTTCCAACGGGAATAACTACCGGTACAGCGCCTTGAAGCACAGATACATTAGTTATTGGCTGATTGACCGTTACCGGAATCGTAGTGATTTCAAACGGTGCACTGAAAAGGCCATTGCCGTGAGTGCCCACCACTACTAAGCCATCTTCTCGAGACCGTACTTGCTCTACTACGGAAACACCCAATACCGATGGCTCCACCTGTGTCCAAACAGTAGAAGTTCCGTTGATTGTTTTTGTAGAATACAATCCTGTACTGGTACCTACCAAGTATAAGTCTTTGTTTCCTACAATATCTAACCATCTAACCGATGGACCATTACCGCTTCCATCCGGATTTTGCTCAAGGTTGCCGCTTATGTCTGTCCACGTACTTCCCCCATTTTCCGTAAGCCAAATACTCTTGATGCTATAATTGGAGAAAGTGGCCAACACTCTCATCGCGTTCGTGGGGTCAACCGTCAGGCAAGAGACATTCCCTACAGGCAATCCCTTACCAGTAAATACATCTATGTAAGATGGATTTCCA
>JAIENH010000112.1 GCA_019751475.1 Cyclobacteriaceae bacterium | reverse complement strand
AAAGCGGTCAAGTGCGTCTTTGCCTGGTCGCTGATCGGATTGGTCGAGGGTGCCGCGCAAGTAGTTGAGTTGATCAATCAGCACGGGTCGTTGATACGGACCTTCTTTCGTCACCAGCATTTTTTGCAAGTCATTGAGGCGTTGGTCAACCTTTACCTGCGCTTCGGTGGCTTTGCCTTCTTTTAGTAGCGGCTCAAGTTCCTTTCTCTTCATTTTAATTTTTTCAGCAATGCGCTTGCTGCTGTCTTCTAGTGCTACCACTTGCAGCGCCAGCGTTTCTTGTGCTTTCAAGTCGGCAGCGCTCAGCTTTCCATTAATGCGCGGGTCAGGAAGAATTTTAAACGATTGTGAAAGTACCTGGCCATCCACGTACAGGCGTACTTCATATTCACCAGGCGCTGCCATAGGGCCGCCCTTCTTACTTCTGTTTGAGTCTTTGTCCCACGGGCCTTCGTGCAGCATATCCCAGCGAAAGCGATGCGATCCGGCTGATTTTTCGATGTCAGCTTTCAAATCTTTCTTGACGAAACCGGTTGCCATATCTTTTGCAGCTTTTGCAGTGTCTGCTGAAGCGGCCACTTGACTGGTGAACGTGCGGATGATTTTTCCCGATGCCACGATTTCAATCTTAATATCACCTGCAGGCTTTGCCTTCAAATAGTAGTCAAGAATTACAGAAGGAGTGGGGTAATTGGGTATATCGTTTTTCCCGGAAGGGTAATAATGAAACCGATACGTGTCTACCGGTTTGTAAAGAAAGGCGCTTGCTTTCTTTGCATCCATCAGTTGGTGAAGGGGTGTGATGTTATCGATCATCCAGAATGAGCGGCCCATAGTAGATACAGACAAGTCTTTCCTGAAAAGCTTGATGTCAGTGACGGGCGTTACCGGCAGGTTTTGTTGGAATTGTTTCCAGGTGACGCCATCATCAAATGATACATAAAGTCCAAATTCAGTGCCGGCATATAGCAAGCCTTCCCGATCAGGATCTTCGCGCACTACGCGCACGGGAAAGTTAGCAGGTATGCCATTGGAACCGGTGCTGATCAATGACCATGTCTTACCATAGTCCAATGTCTTGAAGATGTACGGTTTCCAATCCCCTAGTTGATAGCGAAGCGAAGTGAAATACGCTTTACCCTCCCGGTGTGGCGATGGCTCAACACAGTCAATGCGACCTCCTGGCAAGAGTGACTTAGGTGTCACATTGTTCCAGCTCTTGCCACCATCTTGTGTTACGTGCACGGGGCCATCGTTGGCTCCCACCCAAATCAATCCTGGCTTGAGGGATGATTCTTTCACATCGTAGATCGTACTGTAGAATTCTTCACCTGTCACATCGTTCGTTATCGGTGAACCAGAAACGACTTGCTTGCTGGGTTCATTCGCAGTGAGATCAGGGGATATGATTTCCCACGAAAGACCATCATTCGTAGTCTTATGCAAATACTGTGAAGCATGATACACCACGTTTGGATTGTGTGGCGACACCGCAATAGGTGACACACGCTGAAAGCGGAACTTCAAATCTTTTGGATTGTGCCCATACATGTTGGCCGCACCCACTACATAGAGCCGCTCCTGGCCAGTCCGTTTGTCGAACACACCAAAGCGGCCCTTGCAATTGGAGTAAACAATGTCTGAGTTGCCAGGCTTCGGAATGGCAGGGCCTGTCTCGCAGCCGCCTACATCCATCCAATAACTTGTGGGACCACCCGGTGCATTGTAGGGCGGAAGTGAAGGTACCGAGATCGTGGTGTTGTCTTGCTGACCAGCATAAAGCCAATAGGGGTATTGATCATCCGTTTCAATTTGGTATAGTTCTGCAGTAGCCTGATTGTTTTGTGATGACCATGTCTTGCCACCATTGGTTGTAATGTTAGCGCCACCATCGTTGGACTGGATCATGATGGAGGTGTCTCGCT
>JAIENH010000346.1 GCA_019751475.1 Cyclobacteriaceae bacterium | reverse complement strand
CGGGGCGAGCTCCTGATCATCTTGTGCTTGGAGCCACATGGGCAACATCAATGCGATCAGAAATGCAGCCCATCTATTTCGTATAGTCATGCGAAAGTGAATTTGATATAATGGGAAATGTAAAAGAATTTAAGGAACGGAAAAAAATCAGTTATAGGAGCGGTAAAAAAGGGCCGACTATATTTTCTTAATTTTCTGCTCAATACGGCCTCGTGGCCGGCTTAGAAACATGAATACACAATCTATCCGCCAGCAATTCCCGTCCTTGCAACGGATCCACAATGGGGCTCCGCTAATCTTCATTGATGGCCCTGCCGGTACCCAGGTGCCACAAGCGGTTATCGACTCGATTTCACATTATTATAAAAACTCAAATGCCAATACGCACGGTGCCTTCATCACCACCCACGAAACGGACAGCGTGATAGACTCCATGCGCACCTCCATGGCAGCCTTGCTCGGGGCAGAAGGCCCAGAGACCATTTCCATCGGGCAGAATATGACCACTTTAAACTTCTCACTGGCGCGGGCGCTTTCGCGAATTTTCAAGCCGGGTGATGAGGTGCTCATTACCCAATTGGATCACGAGGCCAACCGGGGGCCATGGTTGACATTGCGCGATTTTGGTGTGAAGGTGCGTGAGGTTCGGCTATTGGAAAACGGCTTGTTGGACTATGAGGACTTTGAGAAAAAAATAAATGAAAATACACGCCTGGTCTGCATGGGCATGTCAGCCAATTCCATTGGCACAGTGAATAACTTTCATCTCGTCCGCACGCTCACGTATCGATACAACGCCTGGCTGCTGTTGGACGCTGTGCACTATGCTCCGCACTTCACGATTGATGTGCAGGGCATTGGTTGCGATTTTCTTCTCTGCTCAGCTTACAAATTTTATGGCCCTCATGTTGGGTTGTTGTATTGCAAGCCAGGATTACTGGATCGGTTACCCACTGACCGGCTTCGGGTGGCTGCACAAACCGCCCCCTCCTCCATCGAAACAGGTACACTTAATCACGCAGCTATTGCCGGTGTAGATGCAGCGGTCAAGTTTCTGGCAAGCCTGGGAGAAGGCACTTCCTTGCGCGGAAAATTAGTTGACGCATACTCGCACATTGCCAAACACGAGCATAAGCTGGCATCAAAGCTTTATGCCGGTTTAAAAAAAATTGATGGTATTACTCTCGTGGGGCAAGATTTCTCTTCGGCTGGCAGAACTCCCACCGTGTCATTCACCATGCGTGGAAAAAATCCAACAACGGTCTGCAATCACCTGGCGGCAAAAAATATTTTTGCCTGGGATGGCCACTTCTACGCCATCCGTGCCATCGAGACACTTGGCCTGTTGGAAAAAGGGGGCGTGACCCGGATGGGTATCTCGCTTTACAATACAGAAGAAGAAATTGATTTCGTTGTGAACGAAGTAAAAAAGATTGCATCGCTATAAAATTCATCACATGGACAAACGCACATTTCTCAAAAGCATGACCCTTCTTCCGCCCTCGTTGGTGTTCTTCACCAACGAGCGATATGAAAGTTGCTAACATGTAAGCTTGTATTTTTTAGCTTCGCTAATGATTTACGCCAAGCAACATGCGGAGTTCCTCACGGTAACCTGCCTTGAGTGGAAGCACCTGCTGCGTGAAGACAGGTTCAAAAACACCATCACCGACAGTTTGACTTTCTTGGTTAGCAACCAGCGCATTAATGTTTATGCATTCGTAATCATGTCAAACCATTTCCATTTGATATGGCAGATGCTGGGAGACCACAAACGGGATGATGTGCAACGCGATTTCCTGAAATACACAGGCCAGCAAATCCTGAAATTTCTCCGCTACGAAAATTCGCCTTTGCAGGATGAATTGTTGGTCAGTGCCAAGGACAGAAAGCACCAGGTTTGGGAGCGCGATTCGTTG
>JAIENH010000340.1 GCA_019751475.1 Cyclobacteriaceae bacterium | reverse complement strand
GTCACTAAAAATCCAGCGCCTTGTAAGGCTACGATTTCGAAAATAACGATCCATTGCTTTATAGCGATTATGACCACTAAACTTCCTCATCGTCCAACGGAATGTTTCTTGATATATGTAATTATCCAGTTCGGAAAATGTTGCTTTTGAGACGACTTTTCGATGATAGTTAGCCCATCCTTTTATGATAGGATTCAGCGCTGAGATAAGCTCCGAGCCTTTCCAACCATATCCTTTCTTGACGGTCTCTTTGATTTTCATTTGTACGGATTTAATGCTGTCTTTTGAGGGCGTAGTTAAGAACTTACCCTTATATTTCCTGACATTAAATCCGAGAAAATCAAAGCCTTCCTCGATATGCACAATTTTGGTTTTTTCCTGTGACAATGAAAGACCTCGTTGTGCAAGAAAGTTTGAAATTATCGGCATCACTTTTTCTTTGAGGATATCAGGACTGTTTGCAGTTACGATGAAATCATCGGCAAAACGAATATAATTTATTTTATTGCCTTGCCCACAGCCGGAGTGAATTTCCCTCTCAAGTCCGTCTAGAACCATATTTGCGAGCAGTGGTGAGGCTGGACCACCTTGCGGAGTACCTCGTGCTGTTTCAAATAATTGATTCTTTTCCATGTAGCCTGCCTGCAACCACTGTGTTAGCACTCGTTGATCTATTATGATATTACTTTTGAGCCATCCATGATCAATTTCATCAAAACAGGCCTTAATGTCGCCTTCTAAAATCCATTGAGCGCAATTTTTCCGTGCCAAGGTTGCATAGCACTGGTATATCGCGTCATGAGTACTTCGCTTTGGTCTAAATCCATAGGAATTTAGATCAGCTGTAGTCTCTCCAACGGGTTCTAATGCTAACAAATAGAGTGCTTGCATTGCCCGATCTTTCAAAGTGGGTATGCTTAGTGGACGCTCTTTTCCATTCTTCTTCGGGATGTAAATCCTTCGAAGCGGAGTTGCCTTATACCCTCTTGCTTTTAGGTTGCGCACCGCCTCGCATTTTTCTTCTGATGTTGTCCAAACAACACCATCAATACCAGGCGTCTTGCTTCCTTTTGCTGTCGTTACTCGTCTCACTGCAAGAAGTTTTGCGCTGATGGAATTAACCAGCAGCCATTGCAATGACTTCACTTTTCCGTGCTGTTTATTACTCACTGCCTTTGCGATACGCACTTGAAGTCTGTATACATTTTTCTCAATACTAGGCCAGTCGAGCTGATCCCACTTTGTATTTAAGATGAATGCGTCAGGCGCACCAGATAATAAATTATCCGTCATTTGCTTTCCTCACTTCTACAAATTCTGCAAATTCTTTCGCAATGAAAGACCAATCGGACGTGGGCTTCTTTTCAGACCGGGTGACATTGAAACCCGTATCCAACTCATTACAAATTGGCCTTCGCTTTTTCCGATATCCCAAGCCTACACTTCCATAGGCAGCCTTTGCAGGCTACTGTCTTCTTACGAAGAGAAATATAGGGTTTCCAAGTTCCGCTGTTCAAGTAATGCCGGGTTAGGTGTCTGCTCTCGGCCGGAAAGTTTCGTAATCGTGTGGGGTTCGTGTGATTTCCCCAGCTACCTTTCGTACCTTTTGGTTCAAGCGATTCAGCCAATTGCGCTTGTTGCGAGTTACGACCTTTATCACAGATTCACTTATGTTCACCATACCAGCTACCTAGTAGCTATCCCGATTTTGGCTATCAGGTAGATTTACTTCCTTTCGGATGTTAACATCTCACTATCAGCCCTTCAGCTGTAGTTTCACTACATTGTCAGGGAGGCTTTATTAACTCCCGTAGGTTCATCTGACGATACAAATGGTTTTCGAAATTCCTTCCGATTAACAACTCAAAACAGCGACTTATCTTGTCGCACCACACCTTTCGCAACTGGTT
>JAIENH010000386.1 GCA_019751475.1 Cyclobacteriaceae bacterium | reverse complement strand
AAGTTAGCCATTTGTGTAGCAACTGAAAGTCTTGCGCTGAAAGCGCATAGTTTCAACTAACGATTGTGACCAATGAAAGTTTCTTCGTCCAGTAGTCAACGGTGTCGAGGCTGTTGTCATCCATGGCTTTTTTAATCATCTGCAAATCTTTGTTGGCTGCTTTCACGGCATCGCCATGGTGAAAGGTGTAGTGCAAATGAAGTGTTTCCTCGTCCATGTGAGGTTCTAGAAAATTTTCATTGTAGGGCAACGATTGCAGAGCAAAGTTTCCGTCTTTATCAATGAGCTTATCCATGCCGCTTTGCTACAGGCTGTTGGCAAAGACACTATTAGCAGGAAGGAGACTGGCGCCACCCATAATGGCGGCTGTGGTAAGAAAATCTTTGCGATCCATAGTGTTTGGTTAGTGGTTTCGAGATTTATTTTTTCTTCTTCAACTCTTCTATCAATTTATCAAGATGCTTCAGAATTTCATTTCGCGCCTTCGCGTAGTCTTGACTGATGGCCGGGACACCTCTCCACACTTGATCTACATGATAACTTGTTGGCATGGAGCAATCAATGCTGATGAGCAGGGTGCTTTCTCTGGTGTCCTTTGATGTGAGTGCAGTCGGAACGAGCGATGCCGTTGCAAAACCATCGGCTGTTAATCCGGCACGCGTCTCTTTTGAAATAGTAGAATCCGGTACGATGGCCCGAAACACAGATTGATACGGGAGGTTATGCTCCTTCGCCAGCTTATTAAAGTAAGCAGACGCAATGGTACTTCTGGCCCCTCCGTGCTCGCACACAAAGACAACAGTCTTCTTCACCTCTTGTGTCTCCCCTTTCCGCCAAGAAAAGATTGACACAAACATGATAAGGGTGATAACCGGCATTCTTGTTTTCATGCCATTTCAACTTTTGCGATTGCTCGGGCATGTAAGAAAGGAAATAGCCATACGATTCACAAATAACCAATTTCATCGTAGGCCGTTTAATCAACGGGTCTTATCATCCCAGCCTATGGTTAAAAACTACTTTCTGATTACGTACCGCAGCATGTTAAAAAACAAGCTGTTTATTTTAGTAAACGTGCTGGGGATGGGCATCGCGGTGGCGCTCGCCATCGTTGCCTATTTTGCTCATGACTATGATACCTCGTTTGATAAGATCCATCAAAACGGAGAAAGCATTTACCGGGTGACGGCCGTCCGTGAATTTGACAATAAACTGACACGTTTTGGCCTGGTGTCTTTTCCCTTAGGTGAAATAGTCAAGAAAACATTTCCGGATGTCGATCAGTCGAGCCGTTACTTTCGCTCAAATTCAAACTTTAAACGCGACAATGATCTCTTCCCGGCCAACCTGACCTACGTTGACCCGGAATTTTTCAAGCTATTTACGTTTCAATTCATCGGTGGCCAGGCCGCTGATCTGAACGATAAGACCAGTGTTGTGATCAGCGAAGCGATGGCCGTGCGCCTATTTGGGAGCAGCGAAGCAGTTCTTGGAAAAACCCTCACGCTGGTCTATCAGCAAGAGCTAAAAGAAGTAAAGGTGACGGGTGTTTATGCAGACCCTCCGATGAACACCAGTTTCTATAAAGCGGATGGCTCAGCGTACATGAACTTTGACAACTACAAAGACGAATACAAAGACATTCGTGAAGACGACTGGAAGAATATAGAAAGCACACTCTTTGTTCAGATCAACAATCCCGGTCGCGTAAGCAATGTGTACAAGCAGCTTCAACCATACCTTGAAAATAACAATGCGGTTCGCGAAGACTTTATCATGAAGGAGCTGGCCCTGGATTCCTTTTCAACTATGGCGCATCGCGATCGCGCAGAAGATGTACGCTCCAGAACGTGGGGTGCACCTCCTATTTCGGCCGTGATCGGATCTACCGTGATGGGTATTTTGATCT
>JAIENH010000737.1 GCA_019751475.1 Cyclobacteriaceae bacterium | reverse complement strand
CCGGTAAATGTGACTACGGATATCGGGTTGGAAGAATTTGATCAGGAGGGTCGCGTCATTACTGCAGAGTTTACTAATTACTTTTTAGTAACAGTCTATACACCCAATGCTGGTGAAGAATTGGCGAGATTGGATTATCGCGAGCGATGGGACATGGAGTTTCTTAACTATCTTACTTGGCTTCGTAAGCGGAAGCCTGTGATTGCCTGTGGAGATTTTAATGTGGCCCACCAGGAGATTGATTTAGCAAGGCCGAAGGAGAACTATAATAAGTCTGCAGGCTATACGCAACGAGAGATTGATGGCTTTACGCGACTGCTAGAGTCAGGGTTTACGGATACATTCCGACATTTCTATCCGAAGGAGGCCAAGTATTCTTACTGGAACTATGTTACCAGTGGCCGTGAAAAAAATGTTGGCTGGCGCATTGATCACTTTCTGGTAGATGCGCGCATGATGCCGGCTGTGAAAGACGCCCAGATATACAATGAGTATCACGGCTCCGATCATTGCCCAGTTGGACTGGAGATAGAATTGTAGCTACGCTACCCTTTCTATTTGAGCGCCAAGCTTTTTTAGTCTTCCTTCAATGTCCTGGTAACCTCTGTCAATCTGCTCTACATTTGAAATCTCACTTTCACCCTGGGCGGAGAGCGCAGCGATGAGCAAAGCCACGCCTGCGCGGATGTCAGGCGAAGACATTTTAATTCCCCGTAAGGGATATTTTCTATCAAGGCCGGTGATAGTGGCACGGTGCGGATCGCAAAGAATAATTTGCGCGCCCATGTCAATCAAGTTATCAACAAAAAATAATCGACTCTCAAACATCTTCTGATGAATCAGCACGGTGCCTTTGGCTTGTGTGGCTACCACCAAGGCGACACTTATCAAATCAGGTGTGAACCCTGGCCACGGTGCATCGGCTATGGTAAGAATGGAGCCATCGATGAAGCTTTCAATTTCAATATGCTCCTGGGCGGGAATGAAAATATCATCTCCGCGGAATTCCATCTTAATACCTAACTTCTTGAAGGTCTCAGGAATAATGCCCAGCATATCGATGCGACAATTCTTGATAGTAATTTCAGATCGCGTCATGGCGGCCAGTCCTATAAAGCTACCGATCTCAATCATGTCCGGGAGCAACGTGTGTTCAGTGCCTTTCAACTTAGCTACCCCTTCGATGGTCAGCAAATTTGATCCGATGCCACTGATCTTTGCGCCCATGCGATTGAGCATGCTGCAGAGTTGTTGGAGGTACGGTTCGCAAGCAGCGTAGTAGATGGTAGTAGTTCCTTTCGCCAAGACCGCAGCCATTACAATGTTGGCCGTGCCAGTTACAGAGGCTTCGTCCAGCAACATGTAGGTACCTTTCAACTCAGAGGCATCAATGTGAAAGAAATTGCCCTCTGCGTCAAAGTTGAATTTGGCACCTAGGTTTTGAAAACCAAGGAAGTGTGTATCTAGTCGTCTTCTGCCAATTTTGTCGCCACCCGGTTTGGGAATACTAGCCTTTCCGTATCTCGCTAAGATGGGCCCCAGCAGCATCACCGATCCGCGCAAAGCGGCTGCCTTCTTTTTGTATGAGTCGGTTTCAAAATGTGCTATGTTGATGTTCGTAGCTGTGAACCGATAGGACTGTGATGACAGCTTCTCAACTTTGCATCCCAGGTCAGCTAGTAACTCAATCAATTTGTTGACATCAACAATATCGGGTATGTTATGAACCGTGACTGGCTCGGATGTGAGCAGCATGGCACATAGAATCTGTAGCGCCTCGTTCTTAGCTCCTTGCGGAATGATTTCGCCTTTCAGGCGCTGACCACCCTTGATGCGAAAAGAACTCATTGGTCTCTTCTGCGATGGGGATTGAAACGCTTATTGAATGGACGACCACC
>JAIENH010000067.1 GCA_019751475.1 Cyclobacteriaceae bacterium | reverse complement strand
TTCTGACCAATCATAAAATCTTAGTTACATCCAGGCATCCACATTCTTAATAGCCTGCTTTACGCTTTCTGATGATGACGATGATATTGGGAAAGTATCGTGCTCAACATAAAAATGCTTCATACCGGCTAGTGAGGCCTGTGCAAAAATTGATTTGAAGTCAATGCTGCCGGTGCCGACAATCGCATTCCGCTTACGGTCAACTTTGTCCATGTCCTTCACATGCCACTGCTCAAAACGGCCAGGATGCTTCTTAAAATACTCCAACGGGTTCTCATTGGCGAAATACGTCCAATACAAATCCAACTCAATACCTACCAGGGAAGGATCAAGGCTTGCCAGCATAGCATCAAATGGCTTTTGGCCATCCATGAGTTCAAACTCAAAAGCATGATTGTGATAGTTAAGTCGGATACCGTTTGCCTTACACGTCTCACCAGCCTTGTTTAGTTGCTCACAAATTCTTTTGTAATCGTCCAGCGACTTACGCTCGTCAGGCATGAGAAAAGCCACCACCATAAACTCCTGCCCGGTCTCTTTGGCATCAGCTACTGCCCGCGACCACTCATTGGATACGGTGCCCTTCATCGCTTTTGTACCGGGTGAATTTCCCATCATGTAGTGGCCGCTGGTCACCCGTGCGCCAAGATCGCGAACGTATGCACCAAACTCCTTGGCAGTCATGCCGAAGAGTTTTCCATCATTGTATCCAAACGCTTCAAACTCCTTATAACCCAGGTCAGCCACCATTTTGCAAACTCCTTTCGGGTCTTTGCCGATAATATCACGAAGGGTGTATAGCTGAAGCCCCACGGGATATTTTGGCGCAAAGGCCATTGACGGAAGGGCGGCCAAGCCCACTGCTGCCAGCGAGGTGGTCTGAAGAAATGTTCTGCGTTTCATAGTGGTGGGTTTTTATTTCATGCTAAGTTGTTGTTCCCGTATCCAATCATAGGCCTCCTTCTCGTTTGAGAAGACTCCGAGCCTTATGTTTTTTATTTTGAATTTCTCCTCGGCATCGGTCTTGAATTTTTCCATGGGGTAATCAGCAAAGATACTTTCGCCTAAAATCACCGCATGGATTTTTACGCCCGCCTCGTTGAAGAGCATTCCTTCCCACGTATCCACCAGCCACTGCTCTGTCTCTTCATCCAACTCACCCAGCTGGGCAGCATCTACCAGCCAAGCCAAACCGCTGTAAGACTTTGACAACGACTTGTATTCACCCAGGATTCGTTCAAGATTAAATTTGAATTCCTCCGGAGGTGGCTCCTTTTTCCACCGGTGCAGCAACACCGGAAAAGAATCATCTAACTGACAAGTGACAAACTCATTATCAAAAATTCCTAATACCATAAATCATTTCAGCGGTCTGATTTTAATATTGCGATACCAAACCGGATCGCCATGATCTTGCAGCGAAATATGCCCCTTCAGTGGCTTTCCAAAGTCAGGCATAGTTTTGAACTTACTACCCTTCACCATCTCATCCCACTGCGGGGTGTGCATGGTAAACTCTACTACTTTTTCACCATTCAGGTAAAATTCATAGTGCGCATTTTTTGAAACGATGCGAGCCTGGTTCCACTCGCCTGCCGGCTTCACAGTTTCTTTTGAGCACGAAATTAAATCGTACAGATCACCTGCCCTGTGCTTGATGATCTTGGCATCGGGGTGACAGGTATTATCGAGCACCTGCATCTCAGGACCTGTGAGCCATACATAGCCATACTTTTCTGCTTCGATTACATTGAACATAATACCGCTATTGCCGCACGGGCCGATCTTCCAATCGAGACTAAGCTCATAATTTTCAAATTCATCAGCCGTGATTAAATCACCTCCGCTCTTTGCCTTGGCGCCTTGCTTAGCCGCAGCATCCAGGTAAATGGCCTGGT
>JAIENH010000806.1 GCA_019751475.1 Cyclobacteriaceae bacterium | reverse complement strand
ACGTGAATGTTGGCCGCAGCCTGAAAGACCGAAGGGTGACGAGTGCCTTTCCGGAAGGCGACTTTGGCCGCACGGCCATTACCCACTACAAGGTGTTAAAGTCGCTGCGCTATGTGTCATTGATAGAATGTAAACTGGAGACGGGTCGCACGCACCAGATACGAGCACACATGAAGTACCTAGGCCATCCACTCTTCAATGATGCAACCTACGGTGGTGACCAAGTGCTAAAGGGAACCACATTCTCCAAGTACAAACAGTTTGTAGAAAATTGTTTTAAAATTCTTCCCCGCCAGGCACTGCATGCCAAGACGCTCGGCTTCATTCACCCGGCCACACAAGAGTTTCTTCGCTTTGATTCTGAACTTCCGGAAGATTTCAAAAGCGTGATTGAAAAGTGGGAGCACTATGTGCAGTACAACTAATTTAGATTGTAGGGAAGGTCAAATGCCTTCGGCATAAAAAGCGCGCTTCACCCGTTCACTGGTGCTGGTGAGAAACTCATACGGGATCGTGTCAATCCATCGGGCCACCTGTTGAATGGGCAGCCCGGCTCCAAAAATGATCGCCTCATCGCCTTCACGCGCTGCAATGCCTGTGATGTCAACCATGGTCATGTCCATACACACATTGCCCACCACGGGCGCCCTTTGACCATTAATCAAAACACTCCCTTTGCCACGACTGAAAGCGCGGCTAAAGCCATCGGCATAACCAATGGCAAGCGTAGCGAGCGTCATATCATGTAGCGCCTTTCCTTTCCGCCCATAGCCAATGGTGTCGCCTGCTTTTATTTTTTTGATTTGGGAAATGATCGTTTTGAGTGTGGCTACAGGCCTAAGGTCTGCTTTTCCTTCTTCGGTAGGGTCAACTCCATACAGACCAATACCCAACCGCACCATATCAAATTGATACTGGCTAAGCCGGAGGATGCCCGGTGAGTTGAGCAAATGCCGGATGGGCTGATAACCTAACGAGCTCGCGATGCGATCGTTCATTCGAAGGAAGGCATCGGCTTGTTGCTTTGAAAAATCATCGTGAAGACTTTCATCCGCACCCGCCAAGTGCGACATGACAGATGCCACGGTTATATTTTTATTGGCTTGAAAAAGAGCAAATACTTCATCCAATTCATCCTCCTCAAAGCCCAGGCGATGCATGCCTGTATCAAGCTTCAAGTGTACCTGGCAAGGACGGCCCTCCAGAAAATGAACAAGTGAATTAAAAATCCGTTTGCTGTAAATCTCCGGCTCCAAATCAAATTCCAGCAAGGACGGAAAACTCTCTTCCGTGGGGTTCATCACCATAATGGGCAACGAAATATTGTTTTTGCGAAGTTCAATGCCCTCATCCGCGTAAGCCACCCCGAGGTAATCCACCCGATGATATTGCAACAGGTTAGCCACCTCTTCGCTGCCGCTTCCATAGGCAAAGGCCTTCACCATCGCCATGAGCCGGGTGCCAGGCTTCAAGCGCGATTTGAAATAGTTGAGGTTATGCACCATGGCATTCAGGTCTACTTCCATCACCGTGCCGTGTACTTTTCGTTCGAGGCGCTTTACAATTTTCTCAAACTGAAACGGACGAGCGCCCTTTACCAACACCACTTGGTCAGCAAAATCGTGCGATTGAAATTGCCGAAGAAAATCATTGGTCGAGCGATAAAATTCTCCAAACGGAAATGACGCGCCATGTTCTTGCAGCACAGGGCCAATGCCGATAAACCGCTTTACACCGGCAGCCAATACCAGTTGATGTATGCCTGCCACTACTTCCGCGTCAGGAAGTCCCGTTTGCAACACATCAGAAAGAATGAGTGTCTTAAAAGGTTTTTGCTGGTTCTTCAGAAAATCGAGACTGATGCGCAAGCCCGCCAGGTCA
>JAIENH010000809.1 GCA_019751475.1 Cyclobacteriaceae bacterium | reverse complement strand
CCGAAACAGCCCGAAATATTTGCCGTAGGATTTATCGCCAATACGTTTACCACGATATACCGCAAAGCCTCGACAATACCGTGATTGCCGGTTTGGCGGATACATTTAAGAATAGCGGCTTCAAAATCCAGCCGGTGTTGGAAGACCTTTTTCAAAGCCAGCATTTCTACGATGCAGCCGCTGGCGTAAACGATGACAACTTCGGGGCCATCATCAAGTCGCCACTTGACCTGATGATCGGTACGCTGCGCTTCTTTGAGTTGACGCTGCCTGATGCTCAGACATCAGCTGCCCAACTGTATGAAAAAACAAATGACCTCATTCGCTCACTTAGCGGCATGGGCATGCATTTCTACGAGCCGTTTGATGTAGCTGGCTACGATGCCTATCATCAGTTTCCGATTTATCACCGTAGCTGGATTTCTACTAACTACCTCACGAACCGCTACGACTTCATCCGCAAGCTGGTATCTGACAACCAAATGATGCCAGGTGCACTGAAGATCGATACGTTAGGTTTTGTAAAGGCAAAGATCCCGACAGCTATCGCCAGCAATGCACGAAGCCTAATCATTGAGTTGGCAAAATACCTGCTGCCGTTGAGCGACAATCTTACTTACACAACGGGGGCCGATACCAACTCTGGCATGACGGCAGCAAGGATGAATTATTTTCTCACGGCTTTTCTCAAGTCACCCCAGATTGACGCTGACCCAGAGGCCTCGTGGACGTTCCGCTGGAACAATCCGGTGGACCCCGAAGTGCAGCGAAGGCAGTTGGAGAGCCTGTTTAACGCAATGATGCAATCTCCTGAATATCAGTTATTCTAAAAGGACAAGGATGAAACGCAGAAACTTCATAAAAAAGCTTTCACTGGCAGCTGTACCGCTCACCCTCGGTGGCATCCCCGTAAGGGTATTGGCTGAAAACGCCTTCACGCGTATGGCACAGCAAAGTACCAACGACCGTGTGCTGGTGATCTTGCAAATGCATGGCGGCAATGACGGACTCAACGCCCTCATTCCGGTAGAGAAATACGATCAATACTACAGCGTGCGGGCGAATATTGCCATACCTGCTAAGAACAGTTTGCGCAAAATGATACCGCTTGACAGCACCTTGCCTTCGGATGCGCAGATTGGATTGCACCCCGATATGATTGCCATGAAGGACTTGTACGATCGCGGAAGAGTTTGTTTGGTGCAGGGTGTATCGTATAAAAATAACAACGGCTCTCACTTCCGTGGCCGTGATATTTCATTCATGGGCGGCAGCTTTGATGATTACTTTTCATCTGGATGGGTGGGTCGCTACTTGCAACAGGAGTTTGCACCCAAAGTTTATCCACGCGATTTTCCGAATCCGGAAATGCTGGATCCGTTGGCCATCGAAATGGGCAGCGATGTGTCGCTTATTTTCCATCAGCCAGGAAACATACCTACGTCTATCTCGCTAAATGACCCTGAAGGCTTCGCGCGATTGGTAGATTCACTCGAAGGATTTAAAGACGAAGGAATTGATCCGCGCGGGTTACCACCGGCAGCGCTTAATAATTCCCCTTACGGGAAAGAATTGAATTGGATCTTGGGTCTGGAAGACAAATCAGAAAACTATGCCGACAGGTTGTACGATGTGTATAAGAAATCATCGGTCTCGACTGTAACCCATCCTGAAACATATCCTTTCAATGCACCCCGCGGCAGTCTTCGCAATGGTCTCACACCTCAATTGCAATTAGTAGCACGCCTGCTGGATGGCGGAGGTGCAGGACAAGGTGTAAAAACCAAAGTCTTCCTTGTGAAGATCGGTGGATTTGACACGCATGCTGAGCAAGTAGAGTCGTATGATCCTACCATGGGTCAACATGCTGCGT
>JAIENH010000472.1 GCA_019751475.1 Cyclobacteriaceae bacterium | reverse complement strand
TGGCTGGATGGTTTGTTCGATATCGTGAGAACCAAAGACAGTACTTTCTACTTCCCTAATGCATAATCTAGGTTTATGGGTATTTATCATGCTGTTAAGGGTGTTTTCCGGTCAGCTCCAAAGCAAAAATGAACTATCGCCATAGCTCAAAAACCGGTAGTCATTAGTGAGAGCAGCTTCATAGACCTGTTTCCAATCTTTACCTATCGTAGCTGCTACCAACAACATAAGAGTAGACCCTGGCTGATGGAAATTGGTGATCAAACCCTTACAAACGCGGAATGGATAGCCAGGTAAAATGTAAATGGACGTTCGTCCAAGAATCTCCTCCAGTCGCTGCTCCTCCATGCTGTCAAGCACGGCTTGAAAGGCTGCCTGAGGACGTGGCGGATTTTTGAATTGATAGGGCAGTAGTTTGTCTATTTGAAATTCGGCTTGCGGGTCTACTCGAAGTAGCGCCCCATACCAATACAAACTTTCCAACGTGCGCATGGCCGTGGTGCCAACTGCAATTACCTGTTTATCAGCTTTTAAGAGGTTGACGAGGTTTCGCTTTCGAATAATTATCTGCTCTTCATGCATGGTGTGATCCACGGCATTTTCAGTTTTCACGGGCTGAAATGTACCAGCACTCACGTGAAGCGTGAGAAAATCAGTGGCAATGCCCTTGGTTTTTAAGTCAGCCAGCACCCGGTCTGTAAAGTGTAGACCGGCTGTTGGTGCGGCCACGGCTCCTTCAAAATGAGAATACACGGTTTGATAGCGCTCTGCGTCCGATTTTTCTACAGATCGCTTAATGTAAGGAGGCAATGGCACGGCTCCGGCCATGTGCAGAATTTCAGCAAATGATAATATGGGAGGTGACCAGGCGAACTCCACGTAGCCATTCTTCCGATCAATCAACGTAACATTCACCGTTACATCACCAATCTGTTTTTGGAGGGCTTTTCCTGTAGACCATCGCTTTATGTTTCCAATGGTGCATTTCCAGGTGGTCCGTTTGGTGCTGGCCAGCGCGGAGGGCACCAGCGAAGATGGATAAACCGGTTGCAGCAAGAACACTTCGATAGCTGCTCCAGTCTCTTTTTCGAAGTTGAACCGGGCCGGTATTACCTTCGTGTCATTAAAGAATAAGAGATCGTTACTCGTCAGTAAATCAGATAATTGTGTAAATTTTTTGTGTGTAATCTCACCTTTATTATAGAATAATAGCTTCGATGCATCGCGTTGGGGAAGCGGGTGAAGGGCAATCCGGTCTTCCGGAAGGTTATACCAGTAGTCCCTGATTTTGATGATCGGTAAGTCCATGACAGGCCAAATTTAAACCGCAGATTGTATTTACCGATGGAGGCCCCCATATTCGTACGTTTTATGCCCCTCAACGCCCACTTTTTTAAGAAGACATTTCACTTTTCTTTTCAGGCTCGCACCTCGCGGGGCACGATGACGCAAAAGGATTCGTGGTTTTTGAAAGTTTGGGATGAACGTACGCCCGAAGTAGTGGGCATAGGCGAAGCCGGGCCGCTAGCCGGCCTGAGCCCAGAAAAGCCGGAAGAAGTAGAGCAGCAGTTGGAGCAAGTTGTCGCCTGGATCTCCAAAAACCTGGCTCCCGGTGATGTGGGCTCTCAAGATGTAGTCCAAAGGTTAGCCAAGCAACACCGGTTGAGTTCGTCTGTTTTGTTTGCAGTTGAAACAGCTCTGCTCGATTTGAAAAACGGAGGCAGGCGCGTGATTTTTCAAAATGGATTTTTGGGACAAAAAATGTATTTCCTCCAACCCAAAATAGTTTACAAAAGTTATTCCGAATATCATTGTTTTATAATTACCTTTTGGTAGATTCCCAAAAAGATTGCTTTCAAGAGTT
>JAIENH010000793.1 GCA_019751475.1 Cyclobacteriaceae bacterium | reverse complement strand
AATACCGTATGCACGGCACGCAATTCATCAAGCCTGGCTTGCAGTTGTGGCGAAGAAGCGAGCTCTTGCTTCAGTCGCTGTAACGCAGCACCGTCTAATTTTCCATCGAGGTAGTCAAGCAGCTGATCGTCTTGAGCTGGTGTGATCTTCTCCATACGCTATAAAGTTAACGCTTCTTCCTTTAATATTTTTTTCAATTCATCCGCAAGTCGCTGACGGGCACGGTGTATGCGCACCTTCAGGGTGTTCATGTTTTGTCCCATCATCTCCGCCACTTCGTCCATTGAAAATTCTTTTATGTAAAACAACTGGATGGCCAACCGGTCGGCATCATTGAGTCGCTCCATGGCTTGCGAAACGAAAACCTGCTTATCGCCTTTTTCAAGTGATTGGTCTGCTTCGCCTTCGCGATCGTGGTGATCAATGCTGGACATAACCCGCGTCTTTCGCTTATAACTTACGGCCGTGTTAAACACGATACGATAAAGCCAGGTAGAAAAGCGCGCTTGCCGATTGAAGCTTTTAAGATGCTGAAACGCTTTGATGAAAGCATCTTGTGCAGCCTCTTCTGCCTCGGCTCGTTGATTGAGTATCTTAAGGGCTATGGTAAAGGCATAGCTCTTGTAGTGGTCCACCAACCGGGCATAGAGACCATCATTGCCAGCCAGCACCTGGTCTATCAGGTCATTTTCTTCCTGTAAAGAAATCACGTGTAGCGCAGTGCGTCAGCTTAGTTTTTTCCGTTGTTCTTTTTTTCTTCAATAAAGTAGGCCGCTCCGAGTCCGATACCTCCGAAAATGAATAACATTGAGAAGTAGCCGACTTCCTCCATGTTAAACATGCTATCGAGCCAATAGCCGATGAGAAAACCAAAACCGGCACCGATGAGCAGAAAAGACCAGCGTAGGGTAGGGGCCGAGGCTCGTTCACGATTGAATAGATCCGGGGCCAATCCCTTTTCGATGATGGTCATCCGTTCAACGTTCTTGAATTTTCTGAGGTACACCACCATGACAAACGCCCCCAGGGTGATGATGATGGTGAGGAGCATCCCAAAAATGGGTACGATTGTTTCTGTTTCCATATTTTATGTGTTTTGCCCTTTGACGCAGGGGGTGGTGGTGGAGGTTACAGGTTTAGAGCAAAATTACTGAAGGATACCGCAATAAATCATCAATTCCATGAGAATCATGGAGACTTCAAAATTCAATTAAATATTTTGTAAGCCTAAAGACCGGTTACTCACTTTTGCAAACAGCAATTCCTGTGCGGCCTCCAGTGGAGGATGCTGACACGGCTGAGCCGATGTTGCCAGCTGCGAGGATGATGTCGCGCTCGGGGCCGGTTTCGCCTAAGTGGATTTTAATGCAGGCCTTTAGTTGTGTGAGTCAGGTGTAATCGATAGACGATTCGTCTGCGAGGGTGTTAAAAAACGTTTCGCTTTTTCCGGTTTTGCCTTGCACGGGGCTCATCAACAAAGCTACATCCGAGCCGGGTGTGCCAATATCTCCCAGGTGCAGGTGAACTGGTTACTTGGCATCACCATCGGTGCCTTTTAAGTTGATGGAAGCAGCAATTTTGCCGTCTTTTCTTTCACGAAAGGTGATAGTACCGTTTATCTCGTAAGCCGATCCTGGCTGCAACGCGTAGGTGGTCTCATTGCCCGTGAATTCTGATACGACCGCATTTTGCTGGCAACCAGCCAGCATGCCCACCACCAAAAGCGCCCCCAACATTTTCATACCCTTCAAATTTTAATAAAATTACCACTGTTGTCCGACTAAAGTAGTAAAAGGGTGGTTTTAAGGCCACCCTTTATTATGTCATTTTTGTAGTGCAAACAA
>JAIENH010000741.1 GCA_019751475.1 Cyclobacteriaceae bacterium | reverse complement strand
TAGTGAATTTGCTCATTACTATGGAAGAAAAAGAGGTAAGTTTTAGTGTAAGCAGCTTATACAATTGCTTCTAAACCCAGGTGTGTTAAGTACATCATTCATTAAGTCTGCCTAAATAATTCAGGGGATGCTTTATGAATTTTTTAGAAGTGAGATAAATCGAAATTTAGGGACAATAATTGATTAAAAACATTTAAATTGGCTTAAAAAAGCATATTTGTACTTGACAAATTCGGAATCTGATTCCGGATTTGTCAAATTCATTATCTTTGCAAAATGGTAGTAAGAGCGGCTTCAAAAAAACTAAAACAACTCGCCACTAAGTTTCCCGTGGTTGGGTTGCTAGGACCCCGCCAATCCGGAAAGACAACACTAGCGAAAGAGCTCTTTCCGAAAAAGCCGTACGTCAGCTTTGAAAACCAAGATACCGTACTGCTGGCAATCCGTGACCCACGCGCATTTCTATCAGCCTATAAAAATGGTGCTGTCTTCGATGAAATTCAGCGTGCACCTCAACTGCTATCGTACTTGCAAGAATTGGTAGATGCTCACAAAAAGAAAGCGGGGCTTTTCGTCATTACGGGTTCGCAAAACTTATTGTTGCTCGAAACCATCACTCAAACCCTGGCCGGCCGGATAGCCTTCATTCAATTGCTGCCGTTTAGCCTGGCCGAACTTGGTGATACAAACTTCGGCAAACAAACCTTGGATGGTTTTCTATTCAGAGGCGGCTACCCGCGGTTGTACCAGCAGCGCATTTCACCTACCGACTACTATCCCAATTACCTATTGACGTATGTGGAACGTGATGTGCGGCAGATAAAAAATATCAGCAACCTTGCTTTGTTTCAGCGGTTCTTGAAAATCTGTGCTACACGAACGGGGCAGCAGCTAAATTACTCCGCCATTGCCAATGATTGCGGTATTGACCAAAAGACAGTGCTCAACTGGCTTGGTATACTTGAAGCAAGTTTCATTGCCTTTCGATTGCAACCTTATTACAACAACCTAGGTAAGCGGCTTTTACAAATGCCAAAGCTTTATTTCTATGATCTGGGGCTTTGTAGTTCGTTACTTGAAATCGAAAATGAAAAGCAGATGGCCAACCATCCGCTCCGCGGAGCATTGATGGAGAACTTCGTGATAATCGAGTTATTGAAGAGTCGCTTAAATCGCGGATTACGAAGTAACTTGTTTTATTGGCGTGACAGAACCGGCAACGAAATTGATTTGCTGCTTGACCAGTCTGATGCCGTGGTGCCCGTTGAAATTAAATCCTCCACAACGTTTCACTTGGATTTTCTAAAAGGTATTCGCTATTGGCAAAAGTTAAATGCCAAATTGAAATTATCTTATTTGGTCTTCAACGGAAAAGACGGGCAGGTGGAAAAGACGAAGATTATGAATTGGAAGAATATTGATAAAATTAAGAATTAGTATTGCTCCGAGTTAGTAGTTTGATGCTGTGATAACATCATTGATGGCGTCATAAATAGTAATTATCTTTGTTCTCTTACAATTGAATACTCAACATCAGATGACCAACTTTCCTTTTAGTCAGTATTTGTTTTGGGATGCCGAGATTGCTGATATCGACTTGCAAAAGAACATGCGTTATGTGATTGAACGGATAATGACTCGAGGAAAAATGACCGATTTTGAAAAAATGTTAACGCTTTATTCGAAAGATGAGATTCGTGCCGCTTTAAGAAAATCGAAAGAACTAGACCCTAAAACGCGTCACTTCTGTAGTTGGTATTTTGAAATTCCTGAACACGAATTACATGCTTCATCATTCTACAGTTGATAAAACTACGTTCACTCTTCTTCAAAAA
>JAIENH010000606.1 GCA_019751475.1 Cyclobacteriaceae bacterium | reverse complement strand
ACCGGTATACCGTATTTATCAACTACGTTAGGATCAATCTCACAATAGTTGTCTTCGCGTGCTATGGCCTCACCGCGGCCCGCCATGCCAAACGATGCTCCGTAATAATAACGGTAATCATCTTTGAGAGAGGCACCATAGCCACCGGCTTGCTTTTTCTCACCGCTTCTTCCTGGGTATTTTCCATTAAGATTTTGCATCCCGAAGCCAAATCCATAGCCCGGCATACCTTGGCCACCCCAGTACTCAATGTGATAGCCACGTGGAAAGTCAAGCTTCTTATTATCAAGCCACCAGGGCGTGTAGACGTGCATGCCACCTACACCGTCTTCATTGAAGCGCTTGCGCCCAAATAGTTTTGGCAGCACTCCACCCATGGCAACACCTGTTGAGTCATGAATGTACTTGCCCACCACGCCACTGCTGTTGGAAAGTCCAGCCGGGTAGCGTGCTGATTTTGAATTCAATAATAATCTTGCTGACTCGCCAGCGCTGGCTGCAAGGATCACAACTTTACCACTTACCTGGTATTCTTGTAAATCATTTTTGTCAACGTAAGAAATGCCAGTGGCTTTGCCTTCATCATTGGTCAATACTTCTCGTGCCATGGCATTGGCAATAACATCCACGTTGCCTGTTTGCAGTGCAGGTTTCACCAACACAGAGGACGAAGAAAAATCACCATACACCGTACAACCGCGATTACATTGCGCACAGTAAAAACATGCACCACGGTCTTTATTGTTTGGCAGCGGTTTCGTTAAAATGGAAAGCCTTGAAGGAATAACAGGAATGTTGAGTGAAGTGGCAGCGTCCTTCACAAACAACTCATGCAATCGAGGCTTGGGCGGTGGAAGGAAAATTCCATTGGGTTCGTTATCAAAATTTTCATTGGAGCCAAACACACCGATCAGCCGGTCGATTTTATCATAATAAGGAGCGACATCGTCATAGCCGATGGGCCAATCATCTCCAAGACCATCGATGCTCCTGCGCTTAAAATCTTTAGGTCCAAAGCGGAGTGAAATTCTTCCCCAGTGATTCGTGCGCCCACCTATCATGCGTGACCGGAACCAATCGAACTTGGTGCCGTCTTTGCGTGTGTAGGGCTCGCCTTCAATATCCCATCCGCCATAGGCAGCATCAAAATCACCAAATGCCCGGTGGTTGCCTGCGCCCCTGCGGGGAGACTCCCATGGCCATTTTAATTGTGTTACATTTTTGGCTGGATCGTACAGCGGACCTGCTTCCAGTAAGGCCACTTTTATTCCGGCATTAGCCAATACATAGGCCGCCATACCACCACCGGCACCCGAACCAATGATGATCACATCATAGTTCTTAGGGTTCTTTTTAATTTGAAAATCAGGCATTAGAAAGTCTGTAATTAAACTTTCTAAATGTAAATTTTATTTTCTGAAATCAGAAGCCAAAAACTGTGGCTGGCGCTATTTCTTTTTGGGCACAGGATCGTAGCCGCTGGTGCCCCACGGGTGGCAGCGACCGATCCTTTTGGCGCCCAGGATGATGCCTTTGATCACGCCCCATTCCTGAATTGCCTCGATAGTATATTGAGAGCAAGAGGGAGAGTGTCGGCAATGGGCTCCGAGCAAGGGAGAAAGGGTAGCCTGGTAAAGGCGGATGGGGAATATGAAAAGCTTTTTTAGCATGATTTTTACAAGAGTAGGCAGTCGGCAGGAAGCAGTTAGCAGGCTATGCAATATTGCTTACTGCCAATTGCCTACTGTCAACTCACTCCACGGAATAAGTGATCTCTCCGTCTTTTCCATCCTTAAGTTGTATACCTAAACCTTTGAGGTCATCCCGTATTTTG
>JAIENH010000189.1 GCA_019751475.1 Cyclobacteriaceae bacterium | reverse complement strand
AATCTAACTAGTGGGTTCTTTGTTCGCTTGACCTTGTTACTCGCAGGTATTTATTTCATCTGCAGCGGTCAACAAGACCCTTGTTCTGATTACATCAAAACGACTAAGGCTCCTGAAAAAAAATCGAGAGCTACGCTAATCTTTGATGTGACTGACTGGAGCCTTAATTCTTCTCTTAGTCAGTTTACAAAGGCAGAATTGGAAATAACCAATGGGGGAGTTTCTCAAGTGGTTGTTTTTAATTTTCAGTTTACGGATAAAGGCTACCCAGTCTCAACAGGTGATATTTTGACACTAAATTATTCTGACGGGTCGAAAAGCGAAGTGCTTTATAGCGAACGCAAATCCTTTACAGGAAAAGTAATTTTCAAAGTGATTGATCTCAAAGGACTTGAATCGAATGAAATTGATTTGGAGGACACTCTTTACAAAAAACTCCTCACTTCAAATATTGTTTCTATGAAAATAGTTATTGGCGGTACCTACCGAACAATTTCTGTAAGCCAATTCAAATCCGATTTGATTAAAAAGATAAGTGCTTGTTTAATGAATAAGTAGTGTAATTCCTGATATCCCAACCTTTACTTACTTTAGCAGTAAGACAAAGTCTCAATATGAATCTAAAGCCAAAAGCCATTCTCGAATACGTAAAGTCGCACCCGGCTGGGAAGGTAAAGATTGCGTATGCTGACATTGATGGCATTTTGCGCGGCAAGTATATATCCACGGAAAAATTTCTTTCCGCGGCAGCGGGAGGCACGGCTTTTTGTGATGTGATCTTCGGATGGGATGCCAATGACGTGGCTTACGACAATGGACGCTACACGGGCTGGCATACCGGCTATCCGGATGCTCCGGCCCGGTTGGATCTGACTACTTTCCGGAAAATACCGTGGGAAAATGACCTTCCTTTTTTCTTGGGTGAGTTTGTCGATAAGCAAGGTCGCCCGGAAGAAATTGATCCGCGCCAGTTACTGAAGAAAGTAACAAGTGAATGTGAAAAAGCCGGACTGGTGCCAACCGTGTCGCAGGAGTTTGAGTGGTTTAACTTTCAGGAGACGCCTCAATCTGTACGCGAAAAGAATTACAGCAACTTAACGCCACTATCACCAGGCATGTTTGGCTATTCCGTTTTGCGGACTACGCTTCAAAATTCTTTTTTTTCCGATCTCTTCGAATTACTAAAAAAGTTTGATGTGCCGCTGGAGGGTCTTCACACAGAAACAGGTCCAGGTGTATTGGAGGCTGCCATTCTTCATACCGATGCAGTCCGGGCTGGAGATCGTGCGGTACTTTTTAAGACAGCTGTGAAAGAGATTGCCTATCACCATGGCATCATGGCCACGTTCATGGCGAAGATCAGTGAAAGCTTGCCAGGCTGCGGTGGTCATGTACATCAAAGCCTATGGAGTAAGAATAAAAAGGCCAGCGTGTTCTACGATGGCAAAGACAAGCACGCTATCAGCGAGACCTTGCGTCAGTATGTGGCGGGTCAGCTGCATTGCTTGCCGCATATCTTGCCGCTATTTGCGCCAACTATCAACAGCTACAAACGCCTGGTAGAAGGAGCGTGGGCGCCCACCACACTTACCTGGGGGATTGACAACCGCACCGTGGCCGTGCGCGTACTTAACGGCAGCAGCAAGTCATGCCGGGTAGAGACGCGGGTAATTGGTGCGGATGTTAATCCGTACCTCGCGCTGGCTGGTGCGCTGGCATCCGGATTGTATGGAATCAAAAAGAAATTAAAACTAAAGCAGCCGCCCACTACAGGCAATGGCTACCGCGACTTCTCCAATGGCACGCTGCCGCGTACATTGGAGCAGGCA
>JAIENH010000765.1 GCA_019751475.1 Cyclobacteriaceae bacterium | reverse complement strand
GATGGCTACACGGTGCTGCCTACGCAAGTGCGGCCGTTCACCCGCGGGCATGTAGGCTTGCGGTCTTCCAGCCCGACTGATGCGCCTTTGATTGATCCGAAGTACTTATCGCAAGAAGAAGATAAAAAAGTGCTTGTGACTGGAGGAAGAAAAGCGTTGGAGATATTAGAGGCAAATGCTTTTTCGGATTTGCGCATCCGCACCCACATTCCATCGCAACGAAACTCAGACGATGATTGGCTGCGCCATATTCAGGAAGTGGCTGAATGTGTGTATCACCCGGTGGGCACGTGCAAGATGGGTGTTGATGATATGGCCGTGGTCGATCCAGAACTTCGCGTAAAGGGCATTGCCCATTTGCGCGTAGCTGATGCGTCTGTTATGCCTGTGATTTCCAGTGGCAACACCAACGCTCCGGTGATGATGATTGCTGAGAAGGCGGCCGATTTGATTCGATCAGGAATTTGATTCCACACAACAATCAGAAAATTCTACCAATAAAAAAGCGCCCGAAGGCGCTTTCAAATTTTCCTAAACCATGGCTGGCTCCGGTGCCGCAACGGGCGCGGCAGGTTGGCCATTGCTCTTGCCCAAGTCAATTTCCTCTCCGTCCTTGTTCAGGAAGTGAAACTCAGTGATGCCGAGCGAACTGTCTTTTACCAATTCTACTCTCCGCTTGTACTTGAAAAACCACTTCATTCGCTTGGAAATGAGGCCTTTGGTGTAGTACGCAAACAAAAACGGGTGAAGCGAAAGCACCAGGCTCTTCTCGTTTTGCTTTTCAAACAGGTGGCGAATGTGCTCCTCAATCTGGTCTGTCACTAAGATGGACGCTTCAATTTTTCCGGTGCCATTGCACGTAGGGCACACCTCTTTGGTGGCGATATTCATCTGCGGGCGCACCCGCTCGCGGGTGATTTGCATCAAGCCAAATTTGGATAACGGCAGCACCGTGTGCTTGGCACGGTCTTGCTCCATTTCATCCATCATGACTTTAAAAATCTGGCGCTTGTTTTCAGCACTGCGCATGTCAATGAAGTCCACCACAATGATGCCGCCCATATCGCGCAGGCGCAACTGACGGGCCACCTCGCGTGCGGCTTCCATGTTTACCGAAAGGGCTGTGGTCTCCTGGTTTTCTTCTCGGTTAGATTTGTTGCCACTGTTCACATCAATCACGTGCAGGGCCTCGGTATGCTCTATGATGAGATAGCCTCCGCCCTTCAGGCTCACCGTCTGCCCAAAGGCCGACTTGATCTGCTTCTCGATGCCGTAGTGCTCGAATATTTTGGCCTTGCCGGAATAGAGCTTTACAATCTTCTCTTTGTCCGGGGCGATGGTGTGTATGTAGGTCTTTACCTCATCAAAAATCTTCTTGTCGTCTACGTGGATATTGTCAAACGACTCATTGAGCAGATCGCGGAGGATAGACGATGTCTTACTGAGTTCACCGATGATTTTATCACGGGGATTGGCGGTGATGAGACGTTCGATGCCTTCTTCCCAGGTCTTCACCAGGTTGCGAAGATCTTTGTCCAATTCGGCTACTTCTTTGCCTTCGGCTACGGTGCGCACAATCACACCAAAACCTTCGGGCTTGATGGACTGGATGAGACGCTGAAGGCGCTTGCGCTCATCGTTACTGCTGATGCGCTTGGATACGTTGACAGAATGTGCGAACGGAACCATGACCAGGTAGCGCCCGGCAATGGACAACTCGGAAGACAGCCGTGGGCCTTTGGTAGAAATCGGCTCCTTTACAACCTGAACGGGTATGAACTGGTTTTTGGAGAGCTGCTGGCCGATCTTTCCGTGCTTGTCGATGTCT
>JAIENH010000433.1 GCA_019751475.1 Cyclobacteriaceae bacterium | reverse complement strand
AACAATCGCATCGCGCAAATCAGTTCTGAGCCGCTGAAGGGAAAGGAAACCATCAACGCGACTGGGTTATTGGTGTCCCCCGGTTTTATTGACTTGCATGTGCATGGCAGAAGCAATGTAGAGCAAGAATATCAATTGCACGATGGCATAACCACTGCGTTGGAATTGGAATGGGGGATTGAAAACCTCAAGGAGTGGTATGCTACACGACACTCGAAGGCGCTCATTAATTATGGCGCAAGCGTTAGTTGGCCGTATGAAAGATTTAAAGCATTGAACCAAGATAAGAAACTGTTGAAAGAACTTCAAGAAGCCAGCCGCAAAGGAGAATCGATGTTGGAGAATGTGCAAGATAGAACCCGACATACGTATACCATGCCTATTGAGACAAATCAACAAAGCATCGTTCTTGAAAACATCAAAACCTCGTTAGCAGAAGGCGGCATTGGTATAGGTGTTCCGATAGGATACCTTCCTAAAACAAATCCTGTAGAAATGTACCAGGTTTTTCAATTAGCGGGAGAAATGAATGTCCTGGTATTTACGCATGTGCGAAACCCCGATATTATTTCGATACAAGAAGTAATAGCGGACGCGGTGCTCACCCTTGCCCCCTTGCATATCGTTCACATCAATAGTATGTCGCTGGGCAATATTCAGTTGGCGCTGGATATGGTATCGGCTGCCAAGAACAAAGGGTTTGATATTGCTACCGAACTGTATCCGTATACCGCGGCTTCCACTGCACTGCAAAGTGCTATTTTTTATGAGGGTTGGCAAGAGCGATTAGGAATTTCATATAGCGATTTGCAATGGGTAGCTACTGGTGAGCGACTTACCAAAGAAACATTTGAAACCAATAGCAAAGTGGGAGGCACCGTGATCATACACATGATGAAACCCGAGTGGATTAAGACAGGCATTACCGCACCAGGTGTGATGATTGCATCGGATGGATCGTCTTATTCCAAACTTGCCCATCCACGTACCGCAGGAACATTCTCACGAGTGCTCGGCAAATATGTAAGAGAAGATAAAGTGATTGACTTGAATACCGCCATCGAAAAAATGACACTCCTTCCCGCCAAACGATTGGAAGGCATTGCACCTATGATGCGATTTAAAGGACGGATACAGGTAGGTGCAGATGCTGATATCACCATCTTTAATCCGAACACCGTTATCGATAAAGCGACTTTTGAAAAAGGATTGGAGTTTTCATCAGGTATCGAATACGTAATGGTAAACGGAACTTTTGTGTTGAAGAATGGAAAAACAGTAACGGGTGTAATGCCTGGGCAGCCGGTTTATGGGAAATTTAAAAAATAAAAAAATCAACTCAATATGAACACAACTAACAATCGCCTTCATTCAAGAAGAGAATTTCTTGGTCTTTTCGCTGCTGCTGTTCCTTTATTATCATTTGGTGAAATAGAGCCTGAAATTATTTTATACAACGGAAACATTTTCACCGTTAACCCCAAAGAACCAACTGCGCAGGCATTAGCCATTGCAGACGGAAGATTGATTGCCGTGGGCAGTAATGCTGATGTTTTACGATTGGCAACTGCTCGCACAAAGAAAATTGACCTGGGATATAAAACAGTCCTTCCCGGTTTTATTGATGCACATTCGCATCCTGCTAATTCGGGCATCAAACATTTAAAAATGGTGGATTGTGATTTGCGTTCCATCAAAGAAATTAAAGATGCCATCAGGCAAAGAGCTGCTGTTACACCCAAAGGCAAATGGGTGGAAGGATTTAAATATGATGACACCAAAACCATTGAAGGCCGTAAAATAAACATGGCCGATTTGGATGATGC
>JAIENH010000426.1 GCA_019751475.1 Cyclobacteriaceae bacterium | reverse complement strand
AAGCCCCGCTTTGGCGGGGCTCTTCTGTAGATATAAGTTAGTTTAGTTAGACTTCACGGAATCAACTTCTTCGATTACCACCGTATCCGGAGTTTCGATGATCTCCACTTTCACACTTTCAGTCACTTGTGCATCATCGGTAGGGAGTGCGATAAGCGGGGCAATCACCAAAGCCACCACCGACATCAATTTCAACAGAATGTTCAATGAAGGACCTGAAGTATCCTTGAACGGATCTCCTACGGTGTCACCCACCACAGCTGCCTTGTGTGGATCTGATTTTTTGTAATACATCTTACCGTTGATCTCTACACCTTCTTCAAAGCTCTTCTTGGCATTGTCCCACGCGCCACCGGCATTGGACTGGAAGATAGCCATCAACACACCCGATACGGTTACACCCGCCAACATCCCGCCAAGGGCCTCTACACCAAAGCCGGGAAGGAAGGCAATCACCACTGGTACAATCACCGCCATCAGGCCAGGGAGAATCATTTCTTTCAAAGCAGCTTTAGTAGAAATCTCCACACACTTGCCGTACTCCGCGGAGCCATCAGCATCGTGGAATGTCTTTTGATCTTCGGCCGACCAGTCTTTCATTTCTTTGTCGCCATTTTTCTTCATTACTGCGAGAGCAGCTTTCAACAACGGAATGTCGCTGAATTGTCTGCGCACTTCTTCAATCATGGCCATGGCTGCGCGCCCTACGGCACCCATTGCGAGGGCTGAGAACACAAACGGCAACATGCCCCCGATAAAGAGACCGGCCATCACGTTTGCCTTCGATACGTCAATGGCTTTTACGTGAGCCGTGGTCATGAAGGCACCAAACAACGCCAGCGCTGTAAGTGCAGCAGAGGCGATAGCAAAACCCTTACCGATAGCAGCGGTAGTGTTACCAACGGCATCCAACTTGTCAGTACGTGAGCGCACTTCTTTGGGTAATTCACTCATCTCGGCAATACCACCAGCATTATCTGAGATAGGGCCGTATGCATCTACCGCCAATTGAATACCCAGGTTAGAAAGCATTCCTACAGCCGCAATCGCAATCCCGTAAAGGCCACCAAAATAAAACGCGCCAATGATGGAGAAAGCGATGATGATGATAGGCCACATGGTGGACATCATACCAACACCTAAACCAGCAATGATATTCGTAGCGGCACCAGTAGATGACTGACGCACGATGGAGTTCACCGGCTTCTTACCCATGCCTGTATAGTACTCGGTAATCAAACCAATCACCACACCGGCCACAAGACCAATTACAGTAGCGAAGAAAATCCCTGTCGATGTATATAATGTTCCTTTCACCGGGTCAGCCCATGTGTAGAGTGGATCTTTAAACCACCACTCGGTCGGCAACATCCACTTGATGATGAACCAGGAAGCTGCTATCATAATCACAGAAGAAACAATCTCACCCGTGTTCAATGCTTTTTGAGGATCGCCACCTTCTTTTACTTTCACGAAGAATGTACCGAAGAACGACATCACGATACCCACACCAGCCAACACCAACGGCAACAATACAGCCGAGAGGCCTTCGAAGTTGTCGCTAAAGCCAGGCACCATAAAGGCAGCACCCAACACCATGGTACCCACGATGGAGCCCACATATGATTCAAATAAATCAGCGCCCATACCGGCTACGTCACCTACGTTATCACCTACGTTGTCGGCAATGGTAGCGGGGTTGAGCGGGTGGTCTTCCGGAATGCCGGCTTCTACTTTACCTACCAGGTCAGCACCTACGTCAGCAGCTTTGGTATAGATACCACCACCAACACGAGCGAACAATGCGATGGATGAA
>JAIENH010000017.1 GCA_019751475.1 Cyclobacteriaceae bacterium | reverse complement strand
GAAAGCCAAAGGCGACCAGAACTGGAAAAAATTTGTTCCCTAAAACCGGTCGTCTGGTACTGCCGTATATGCCATTAATTTTCTGTTAAATTTGCATCATATTTTTTATGCAGCTTTCAAATGCATGTTGTAGTATTCTCGGGCAGCTTTCCGATGTCGTCCACCAACTGAAGGAGCAGGATTTTTCGCGGCCTTCGGCTGCGCTGAGCAAAGCCACCATCGGTCAGCACCTTCGGCATACACTTGAATTTTTTATCTGCCTAGAGCAGGGTTTCGACCAAGGCGTGGTGAACTACGACAGGCGTGCCCATGATAAGTTAATTGAAACAGACAAGTTCATTGCGTTGGGTGCCATTGAGCGGATCACAGGCTTTATCCAACGTCAGCATCAAGACCAACCCCTTCGCCTGGAAGTGGCGTATGAACGTGACAGCGAAGAAGCCATCACCATAGAGACTAACTTTTACCGCGAACTCATCTACAATATTGAGCATGCCGTGCACCACATGGCCATCATGAAAATCGGCTTGCGCGAAGTGGCTCCGTACGTTTCGTTCCCGAATGATTTTGGAATTGCCGTAAGCACCCTTCGGTACCAGGCCTCGGTGGTGGCGGCACAATAAGGAATGCACGTCCTCCAGCGGATTTTTAACACCCGTTTCTTTATTAAACTGCGTCATTGGGAGTACTGGCCCTTTGGCATTCTTCAGGCTCCGCTTTTTCCATATTGGTTGTGGCTTTCTCTCAAGGCCCGGTCATTCGTTTTCTTTTCAGCATCTAACCCCGGCATACTCATGGGAGGCATGTTTGGAGAATCGAAGTTTGATGTGTTGAACCTGGTGCCCTCTACACACCGGCCAAAAACGATTCTGATTTCACTTCCCACGAAAGTGGACGAAGTTATGCATCGCCTTCGCGAAAACGGCCTAACGTTTCCGCTGATCTTCAAACCCGACTTGGGTGAGCGCGGGTGGATGGTGAGAAAAATAAAAAGTGAAGCAGATGTGACAGTCTATCTTTCTGAAATCAAGATCAACTTTTTGGCGCAAGAGCTGGTGGATCTGCCGTTGGAGTTCGGGGTGTTCTATGTGCGATACCCCAATCAACCAACCGGTCGCGTTACATCCATTGTGGGAAAGGAAATGCTGACGGTGGTAGGCGATGCAAAGAAGACGTTGGCCGAACTTATTCTTGAAAAAGAACGCGCCAAACTCCAGTGGGAAATTTTAAAAGAGAAATTTCGCGACCAGCTTTCGCGAGTGCTTTCCGTGAATGAAAAAATTGAATTGGTTTCGATTGGCAATCATTGCCTGGGCACCAAATTTCTAAATGCCAACCATCTGATTACGGAGAAGCTCTCTGCTTCGTTTGATCAGCTCAGTCAGCAGATTAGTGGTTTTTACTTTGGGCGGTTTGATTTGCGTGTGGCCTCGCTGGAGGACCTGCAGAACGCGCGAGTGCAGATTATGGAACTCAATGGCTGTGGCGCAGAACCCGCTCATATCTACGATCCTGGTTTCTCTTTCCTAAAAGCGGTTGGTGTATTGTTTCGCCATTGGCACGATATCTATCGCATCAGTCAACAAAACCGGCAGCGCGGTATTTCATTCATTACCTTTAGCGAAGCGATGGCAATCTACAAAAACTTCAAAGCCCTCACGGCCTGACCATGGCATACGCACAGGTTTTCTTCATGGGTTTCTTTTTCAGTTTCATCGGGTCGATTCCGCCCGGCACGCTCAATGTATCTGTCTTGCAGCTTGCGCTGGATAATAAAATCAAAACAGCGCTTCGCTTTGCGCTAGCCGTTTCTATT
>JAIENH010000676.1 GCA_019751475.1 Cyclobacteriaceae bacterium | reverse complement strand
TCGCTGCGGCTGATCATACCGATAGTAAAACCTTCCACTCCAAATTTTTCTGCCGCGCCCAGGCTGAGACCAGGGCCCATGCCTACGATGATGATTGATTTTTTCATGTGTAATAATTGGTTTGCTGCATCACGCCTTGATCGCCTGCCCGATAAACAACAATGTTTTGGTGTGAGGCACTTCGAGATGCACTTCGCGCATGCCGTATTCGCGATCGAACGGGGCACGCACTTTCAGGCCTGTGAGTTTGTCTTTGATAGACTCCCACAGTCCGTCTACGTTATCCACCTCCAGGTAAAACTCCATTTGACCAATGTCTTCACCAGCCCGCAAGAGATGAACGGTCAATCCATTTTTACTTAATACTACATACGTAGGCGTATCCATGTCCAACTGGAAACCCAGCACATCTTTAAAAAAAGAGGCTGTGCCCTCCAGGTTATACGAGGGCACCATCGGGCTAAGGTAGAGGGCTTGATACATGCAATAAAGATAACCGGCTGAAGCGAATAAATTTCAATTTGGTTGAAGCCATCAGAAATGAATAGCTTGAGCAGTAATTGGTGCCGTACATTAGAAGTTTAAATCGATCCTTCCATGACCATCGAAAAGTCTTCGCTGAAATTCCTGAAAGACCTATCCAAAAATAACAACCGCGACTGGTTCAATACACATAAAGCTGATTATGTGCAGGCACAGGAGAATGTCATTCAGTTTTTGAATGCGTTGATTAACAAGATGAACGAACACGACCGCCTCGAAACACGTACAGGCAAAGAGAGTTTGTACCGCATCTACAACGATGTCCGTTTTTCGGAAGACAAGACTCCGTACAATCCTCGCTTTGCCGGGCATTTCAGGCGGATGAAGCCGCGGTTGCGGGGTGGCTATTATTTCTGGATTAAGCCGGGTGAATCGCGTGTGGGCTGTGGATTCACCTTACCCTAACGCAGAAGACTTGCTTCGCATCCGGCAGGATATTGATATGAACTACACAGACTGGCGAAAGTTGCTGAAATCAAAATCCATTCAGCGTGTATTTGGCAATATGCAGGGTGACCAAGTGAAGACCGCTCCGCGGGGCTTTGCGAAAGATCATCCGGCCATCGACCTGCTGCGCTATAAACAATATTGGCTCGAGCATTCATTCACTGATACGGAAGTATTGGCTCCCGATTTTCTAAAAAATGTAAACAAGACCTATCAAACTATCCGTCCATTCTTTAACTATATGAGCGATGTGCTGACTACAGATTTGAACGGTGTGAGTAGGCTATAACCTAAACGACTTCCGGTTCGACCGGGGCTGTCACCAACTTTTTGACACGAAAAACGAATTGCTTATCCAATGAAAACTCGTAGGCATCAACTTTCATGAGGCCCGAAGCTTTTTCAGATCCTTCCAACACGTAGAGCAAATCCTGGGCGATGGTAGAGTTCTTAATGCTGTTTTGCGCTTTTCCTTCAAAGGCCTGGAGGGTAAACGAGTATCCCTTCTTTTCTTTCGGGTTTAGCGATTTGAATTCATGTGAGAAGAGTTTGTATTGCTGAGGGCCATCGGCTGTAGCCTTCATCAATTGAAGAATGGCCGGGCGATACTTGCTCCACAGCGGCACGTAGACCTTACCAATAGCTGTATCGAAAGAGGAGAAATTCATAGAATGCAGGTAAGCAATGATATTTTATAGAATAGTACCGACCGGCACAGTCGCGAAAGGTAGCTAAAATATCCGGCATCGTGTGTCTGACTCAAGAAGTCTGCTGTGAGGCCGCATCAGTAATACGATGAATAACATCATCCAATTCTTTGGTGC
>JAIENH010000407.1 GCA_019751475.1 Cyclobacteriaceae bacterium | reverse complement strand
TATGCTGTTGAAGAGTTGAAGAAAGGGAATGTGTAAAAAATTTGATTAAGAAGGCAATTCTTACTTTTGGGGCTTTTCCCGCTCCAAAATTGCCGCGATGTCTTTTCTGTTTTGAGGCAAGTGCCGTGTTATTATGTCCCAAAGAATTTCGTAATCAATACCAAAGTATTCGTGCGACACACGATTTCTCAGGCGATACATTTCATCCCATGGAATTTCAGGATACTTACCTTTGATTGTTAACGGGAGATTTTTACTCGCCTCCCCGATAATCTCAAAGTTACGGACGACCGCATCAACTGTCTTATAGTCCCATTTGAATTTCTGGAAATCAGATTCCGCAATATACTCTTGAATCCGGTCTATTGCTTGCGCGATGTCCTCCAGGTAAAGAAGGTAATCTCGATCACTTGGTTTCAAATGTACTTAACCTGATTAAGAATAGATATCTTGATTTTCTCCTTAAGGGCGTCTTTGGTTACAAGGTCGATCGGCAGCCCGAGTTCATTCTCCAGAAACTTCTCTAATGTAAAGAACTCCCACCCTACTGGCTTTGAGAATTCTACCAGCACATCAAGATCACTTTCAGCAGTCTGCTTACCGGTGTTGTACGAACCAAAGTATCCGATCCTGCTGACATTAAACCGGTTTGCAAGAATGGGTTTTAATGCATGTAGTTTAGTTTCTATGTCGTATGCCTGATTCATAGTGCAAAGCTACAAATTTTGATAAACACACCTGTTGCAAGCCTAGCCCATAAACTTCATCAAAGCCCTCACACTCATTGCTGTCATCAGTAGTACCACCAACCATCCGGCTACCTGAAGCCAGCGCGGATGACGGTAGTCTCCTACAATACTTCGGTTGCGCGCTGCCAATAAGATAATGCCGAGGGCAATGGGCAGTGTAAATCCATTTACTGTACCGGCCATCACCAGCAACTTGACCGGATTGCCCAGCCACACAAACACGGCCGTTGAAAACAAAATGAATCCTGAAATGATATGACGCTGATGCCGGGCTAAAGCCGGGTGAAACGTAGTTACGAACGACACGGACGTGTACGCACATCCTACCACCGATGTGATGGCAGCACTCCAGATCACGACTCCGAAAAAAAGATAGCCTACTCGTCCGGCTGCCTGTTGAAAAACAGACGCGGCCGGGTTGCTCGTAGCAAGTGCCACACCGCCTGACACCACACCCAACGCACCTAAAAAAAGTACAGAGCGCATCAAACCCGTGATCAGGATACCACTTACTGCACTTCGATTCACGTGAGCAAGATTGTCAGGGCCGGTGATGCCAGCATCCAACAACCGGTGCGCCCCGGCAAAACTGATGTAGCCTCCCACCGTGCCTCCCACAAGTGTGATGATCGAGATAGCATCTATTTGCTCGGGCACAAAACTGTGATGAAGGGCTTGCCACACGGGAGGATTTGATTGCACTGCGACATAAACCGTGAGTAAAATCATAATCATCCCCAGCACTTTCGTGAATAAGTCGAGGGCCGTTCCAAATTCTTTTGTCCAGAACACAATCAGTGCTATGATACAACTGATCACCGCGCCCGCCTCCGGGCTTACACCCAAAAGAATTTCAAGGCCGAGACCGCTGCCGGCAAAGTTGCCAATGTTAAAAGCCAGCCCTCCCAGCATGATGATGGCGGCTAGAAAATAGCCGAGACCCGGAAGCATCCGGTTGGCCACATCCTGCGCTCTCAGGTTACTGACCGTGAGAATGCGCCAAATATTCAGCTGCGCACCGATGTCGAGCAAAATGGAAATGACGATTACAAATCCAAA
>JAIENH010000069.1 GCA_019751475.1 Cyclobacteriaceae bacterium | reverse complement strand
TGTCAGTCAGACTGTCACGATATCACACCCACCTGTTGTGGTTTTATATTTAATTCAAAACTTTGAATTGAGTATCGACAACGTAAAGCCGTATGTCAAAACAGAATTGCAACGCCAGAAAATTGAAGGCGTTCTCGCCACGGCCGACTTCGCAGAAAACGATGCGGTAGAAAAATCGCTTACAGCCCAGCAAGAGGGCAAAGCGCTCGTGATAAAGTGGGCCCATACCGGGGAAGGTCGTCAGCACGCGTTCACGATTGAAGATGTGGCTCGCAAGGAAAAAGCCAGCCAGGTAGAGATTGCCATCAGCGGCCAACCGATTGGTATCGATCAGTCAGACAATCGCCAGGTAGAGATACCCGCGCTGAATGATTTTAAAGTAACGAATGTAAAAGTAGAGCAAGGTTCTTCGCAGCATGTGGTGTTACAGTTTTCTGATCCGCTGAGCGAAAAGCAAAATGTGGACGGTCTCATTTCCATCTCCGATGTTCAGTCGTTAGATTTTGAAATCAAGGACAATGAAATACATGTATTTCCTCCTGTGCGGCAAACGGGTTCTAAAACGCTTACGTTGGAGGCCGGCATTCGCAATGTATTGAATTATAAAATGGCGCAGGCGACTTCGTTTGAAGTGATGTTCGAGCAAGTGTCTCCTGCAGTTCGCTTTGTGGGCAAAGGAAATATTCTTCCGTCTACGGAAGGGCTGATTCTTCCATTTGAGGCCGTGAGCCTGAAAGCGGTCGATATTCAAATCATCCGCGTGTTTGAAAAGAACGTGCTTCAGTTTCTCCAGGTCAATGACTTTGATGGCAACTCCGAAATGCGAAGGGTGGGCAAGCCGTTGGTAAAGAAAATGGTATCGCTTGAAAATTCAGGTGTGTCGGATTTTGGTAAATGGAATCGCTACACGCTTGACCTGGCCCAGTACATCAACACCGAGCCAGGCGCCATCTACCAGGTGCGCGTGGGTTTCAAAAAGGCTTACTCAGTTTACGCATGTGTGGATGAGGGGGAAGTTTCCGTGGAGGCAACCGTGGATGAAAATTGGGAACAGCCCGAAAATGAAAACAGCTACTGGGACTCCTACGAAGACTATTATTATGGCGAAGACTACGAGTGGGAGCAGCGCGACAACCCGTGTCACTCTTCTTATTACAACAGCGGCCGCAGCATCAAGCGCAATGTAATCGCCTCCGACTTTGGTATCATGGCCAAGCGCGGGGGTGATGGCAATACCGTTGTGTTTGTAAACGATTTGAAAACTACTAAACCGCAAAGCAATGTGCAGGTGGAGTTATATGATTTTCAACAGCAGGTAGTGGGCACTGCTACAACAAGTGCGGATGGTAAGGCTGTGATCAACTCAAAGCTAAGTCCCTTTGCGCTGGTAGCAAAAAGTGGCGCGCAGCGTGGCTACCTTCGTCTGCAGGATGGTGAGTCACTTTCGCTCAGCAACTTCGATGTAGGAGGCGAGCAGGTAGATCGAGGACTGAAAGGCCTTATCTATGGTGATCGAGGTGTATGGCGCCCGGGCGATTCACTCTATCTCACATTCTTATTGGAAGATAAATTGAAGTTGCTGCCGCCCACCCACCCGGTGGTGATGGAACTGCAAAATCCTCAGGGCCAGATTGCCCAGCGCATCGTGCGCTCTACTTCGGAGAATGGCTTTTACAAATTTGCCACCGCTACCTCTGCGGATGCACCTACCGGCAACTGGACGGCCCGCGTGAAAGTAGGAGGCGCTCAATTTTCGCAGACCGTAAAAATCGAAACCATCAAACCCAATCGACTGAAGATCA
>JAIENH010000052.1 GCA_019751475.1 Cyclobacteriaceae bacterium | reverse complement strand
CAACCCAACCACCACACCCATGTTTACCATCGCCTGGCACACCAAGTCGAAACTCAACCCGGCCGACAACAATCCGCCAAACGCTCGCTCGGAATTGTAGGCCGCCTTCATGCCTCGATGGAGTAAGATCAGGTAGAGCAATAACACTACTACTCCACCTACCAATCCGTATTCTTCAATCACGATAGCGTAGACAAAATCTGAGTATGGGTGCGGAAGAATATTTCGCTGATCGCTGTTGCCAGGACCTTTGCCAAACACACTGCCCGTTGCCACAGCAATGCGGGCGTGCTTCGCCTGAAATGGCAACTCACTTCCATTGATGAAACTGATGATACGGTTCTTGGCTGTTTCGCCCCGCACACCAAATTTATATGCCATCGCTCCGGCCAACAGACCCACGAGCACCAACATGGCCAGATATTTTACCGGTACCCGACCGATAAACATGATGAGCATGCAGGTAGCAAAAAGCAACACCGCTGTTGACAAGTTGGTAAGAGCAATCAATCCGCAGATGACGCCACACCAGATGAGCAACGGTATCAACGCATCTTTCACATCATCAATGTTCTGTTGCTTCTTAGAAAGCATGCTCGCCAGGTTAATGATAAGTGCAAGACTTGCAAAGTCAGACGGTTGAAATGAGGTATTGATAATTGGCAGTGTAATCCAACGTGCTGCATCGTTGATAGTGGTACCGTTGGTGAACGTGTAAATCAGCAACGGCACACTAATCCAAAGTGCCAGGCGAGAAAGTTTAGAATAATACCGGTAGTCAACCTTGTGAGCTAACCACATGGCAGCCAAACCAAGGAACACCATGAACGTATGTTTCACCAAATACATCTCCGGGCTCACTGTGCGTTTGTACGCCAGTGTGCCAATTGAACTGTACACCACCAGAATGCTTATGAGCGACAACGCAAACACTACGGCCCATATCACCGGGTCGCCCTGGAGGTTCTTATCAGCCCATGCTTTGATTTTTTCTGTTCTCATCTATTCAATAGAATTTAGAATACCGAATAAAGAATTTAGAATACCCATATTCATTAGTTTCGTATTGCTTTCATATAAGACTCCAGCAGTTTACTTACTTCTTCCGCCTTCATCTCCAATAAACTCACATCACCATATCTTAAGTCAGCAGCCAGTACGAGATGATACTGCGTCTCAGACAGTGAACCTTGCGCTATGTTTAGTATTCTCAACTTATCAAGACCACTTCGCTTTTTGAATGCTTCTGCAATGTTCGCTGCGACTGATGCAGATGATCTTCTGATTTGTGATGTAAGTCCGTATAGCTCTTCTTTAGGAAACTGAGTAATAATTCTATAGATAGAAATAACCAGCTCATGTGCTTTTTGCCACACAATCAAATCCTTAAATGACTTTGCTGGTATATTCTTCATTCTGTATTCTCTATTCTGTTTTCCTTTTCTTCAGTTCCAAAACCGCCTCTCTAAATTGATCTCCCCTGTCTTCATAGTTCTTGAATAAGTCAAAACTTGCGCAGGCCGGAGACAATAACACTACATCTCCCTTTTCAGCCGATTGTAAAGCAAGCTGCACGAGTTCCTTTACGCTGGTAGTCTCCAAAACTTTTGGCACGGACTTACCAAAAAAACTTTTCAGCTTCTCATTGTCCTTGCCGAGGCAGATCAGCGTCTTGACTTTTCTCTCAACATCCTTCTTTATCAGGTTGTAGTCATTACCTTTGTCGATGCCGCCCGCAATCCACACGAGTGGCCTGTCATAACTGCCAAGG
>JAIENH010000126.1 GCA_019751475.1 Cyclobacteriaceae bacterium | reverse complement strand
CACGAATGAGTTGAGGATTGCTGCCGCTATTGCTTTCTTGCAGCGTGGCCGCAAACTTGAATGAGTGCGCAGGTACCACGCGATCATCATGATCAGCCGTGGTGACAAGCGTGGCCGGATAGTTTGTGCCGGGCTTCAATGCATGAACGGGCGAATACTTCCGAATGTATTCAAACATTTCTTTTGAATCATCGGCTGTGCCGTAGTCGTAGGCCCATCCCGCGCCAGCGGTAAACTTATGGTAGCGAAGCATATCCATCACGCCAACCGCAGGAAGAGCAACCTTCATCAAGTCTGGGCGCTGCGTCATGGTAGCTCCTACCAGTAAGCCTCCGTTTGATCCACCCACCACCGCGAGGTAGTTGCTGGACGTGTATTTTTCTTTTATTAGGTATTCGCCTGCAGCAATGAAATCATCAAACACGTTTTGCTTGTTCATCTGCCGGCCGGCATCGTGCCACTTTTCTCCATACTCGCCCCCGCCTCTGAGGTTCGGCTGCGCGAAGATGCCTCCGTTTTCCAGCCATACAATCCGCGTTGGACTAAAGGATGGAGTGAGGCTGATGCCAAATCCTCCGTAAGCATAGAGCCAGGTCGGGTTTTTGCTGTTTAGCTCAAGCCCTTTTTTGTGTACGATAAACATCGGGACTTTTGTGCCGTCCTTGCTGGTATAAAATATTTGTTTGGTTTCGTATGCGCTCGGATCAAAATCTACTTTCGGTTGAGCATACAACGTTGACTTGCCTGTCGCGATGTCAAACTTGTAAATTGAAGTAGGCGTGGTAAAAGATGTGAAGGAATAATACACCTCCTTGTCATCCATCCGTCCACCGAATCCCCCGGCCGAGCCAATGCCCGGCAGTTCAATGTCACGCTCAAACTTACCTTTGAAGTCATACTGCTTGATAAACGTGCTTGCATCTTTCAGGTAGTTCACGAACAATTTCTTGTTTGCAGTCGATACACCCTGCATGGCATTTTCTGTCTCCAACACAATGCCTTTCCAGTTTTCAATACCGGGCTTTGAAAAATCGACTGTCACAATGCGGCTGTTGGGCGCATTCAAATTGGTTTGAATAATTAGAGTGCTTCCGTCATTTTCGATTACGGAATGATCGTTGTCAAAATTGTTAACAACAGCCACCAATTTTCCCTTGGGGTCATTCAGGTCTTGCACATGCAGTTCATTGCCGGTGGTGCTGGTAGCGGCTGCGATAACAAGAAACCGTTCATCTTCCGTCAGGCCGGCATTCGCATAGCGCCTGGGAGTTTTCTCACCGCCAAAAATCAACTTGTCAGATGACTGAGGAGTGCCCAGCGCATGATAATAGACTTTGTGATATTGCGTCTTGGCCGAAAGTTCTGATCCTTTTGGCTTGTCGTAGCTGCTGTAATAGAATCCGGTATTTCCCTTCCAAGTCAGGCCTGTGAATTTCAAATTCACCAATGTATCACCAATCACCGATTTATCTTCGGCTTTCATCACCACAGCTTTGCGCCAGTCCGAGCCGCCCTCTTGTATCAGGATGGCGAGCAGCGATCCGTCTCGTGTAAAAAACATCCCGCCCAAGGCAGTAGTACCGTCTTTTGAAAATGTGTTTGGATCCAGGAATACCTCTTCCGTACCGGCTTCGCCTTTTTTGCGATACTGGACGTTGTGGTTTTGCAGGCCACTGTTTTTGGAGTAGTAGTAATAGTCGCCCTGCTTGACGGGCGCGGATAACCGCTCATAATTCTGTACTTCATCCAGCCGCTTGCGA
>JAIENH010000493.1 GCA_019751475.1 Cyclobacteriaceae bacterium | reverse complement strand
TCCATCCCGATACGAGGTGAAAATTTTCTTCCCGCACCATTTTAACTAGTGCCGGTATTTCTTCCGGGCTGTCTTGCAGGTCGGCATCCAAGGTGATCACTATATCACCTTGAGCAGCCCGGAAGCCCGTCTGTAGAGCTGCGGACTTACCAAAATTGCGATTGAACTTAATTGCCTTAATGGCAACATTTACTTCACTCATGCGCACCATCTCACGCCAAGTGCCGTCTTCACTTCCATCATCAATGAAGATCACTTCATACGAAAGATGGTGGGCGGCCATGACACGGCCTATCCACTGGCTGAGTTCGGCAATAGATTTCTCTTCGTCTTTAGCAGGAATGATGACCGATACGTCCACTTGATGTTAGATGGAAGTTTCAGGATTGTTCTTCTGTGTGAATATTGAGACGATTAAGCCTACAATGAGGATGAAAATTATTCCACCAATAAGGCCAAATAAAAACATAGCCTCGGGTGAAGTAAAGGCGTCTGCAAATTTCATCGCCTGGTTTATTTGTTCTTCCGACATACCACGATTCTGCATTTCTTCAATTTGCTTGTCCTTAATCATTTGAACAAATGAAGTGTCGATAAACTTTACATATAAATAGAAGAAAATGCTGTAAATCACTGAGGAGATTAAACCAATCCAAAAGGAAATGCCCATGCCTTGACCATACGACATGTAACCATTGCCGTTTTCTTTATAATTTTTGTGAGCCAGAAAAATGATCACAAAATAAAAAATGATGCTTGACCATCGACCTATACCACTGGTCATATCTACACCTGATAAAGTTAAAATTAAAAAGTACACGACTGAAATGACTGCGAGTATCATTCCGTAGCGCATACCAACAGAACGTGTAGTGACGGAGGTTGCATTTGTTTCTTCCATGGTTAATCGGTTTTAGGTTGTCGTCTTAAAATTACAGAGATTATTATGCTAATAAAAAAGCCAATAATAAAGCTTTGAAAGAAGTAGCGGGTGGCCATAAAGCGTCCATCCGTGGTTTGCAGGGCACGCACGCCTTCTTCATAGGCCGTCCGCCCGATTTTCTCAATGTCTTCAGCACTGAAGGCCTTTGTCTGCTCCATCGCAATGGAAATAAAAGACGATACAAAGCCTGGCTGCAAGGCCGTGAAGACCAACAGAAAGACGGCACACAACAAAGCAAAGGTGGCAGTAAACACAAATCCACCGATCATGCCTTGCCAGAAGTGAAGTACACCTTCACTGAAAAAGTCGCGCACTTCTTTGAGTGCAAAGAACAGCAGCACAGCAAAGAGCGGCACCCGGAAATCCAGGAACGGGTTGATAAGCAGTGGGTGCTTGCCTAAATAATAAAAAGATGCCAGAAAACCCATGCCGAGCAGTCCACCAAGCGCACCGTAGCGCACGCTCACTTTCGCCAGCGGAGAACGCAACAGGCTACTCAACATCAATTACACTTTTTGAATTATTAAAAACAGCCACGGCCTTGCCTTTGATGGTAGTGCCCCACCAGGGATTGTTTTTTGATTTTGACTTGTTGGTGGATTCATTCAGCACCCATTCGGCTTGCGGATCGAAGAGCGTGAGGTCGGCTGACTCTCCGGCTTCCATCACGGGAACATTTAATCCAAGCAACGCGCGCGGAGCCGTAGTTACTTTTTCGATCAAGTCTTCCCACGGCACTGATTTGGACAAGGCTACGAGATTACTGCCAAATGTTTGCAAATTAGTCATGCCAAAATCCGCTTGGTCAAACTCCAG
>JAIENH010000802.1 GCA_019751475.1 Cyclobacteriaceae bacterium | reverse complement strand
ACTTTTAAGCTGATAAAGAACAAATCCGATGGATCAGAAAGTGAAAAATTTTAAAACGGGTTTTTAGAGATGCCCTTGATCCTACACTGGAACGTCTCGGTTATGTCAATGAAGTATACAGAGTAGGTGAGGTTATTTTCGGTCGTAAATTCATATCCGTTCTCAACAACGGATATGTTATAAGGGGCGAGCAAACTTTATATCCGATTTGATTTCTTTAAACTTTCCCTCTTTGATTTTTTGGTAAACAAATTTCTTCTCGTCCACGATCTTCCTGATCTTCTTGGCGAATTCAGTGTTCTTGTTGTTTACGACCTTGGCTTTCACGTGGTTAACCTATTACAAAGATATAACCATTTTTCTGAAGAAAAATTCACGGAGGCAATCGTTCTCTTTCGATCCTTCTGTTTATCAGTCTTTTGCCTGATTTTGCATCCGTCTCTCGCAGAGAACGGTGCCTTAACGGCATACCCAAATCATATCATCCCTTCACACCTCACTCACGGGAGACGGCACTCCGGTGGGCAAGCCCACCTACATCAAGACTCCGGTGGGCAAGCCCTCTCGGTAACTTTGCTTTGTAACCTTTCCGTCATGGCCGGGTATCAGTTGTAGGCGCTGCGGCAAGCAACCTTTGCCGCAGGCTGTTGTCTTTGATACCGTAAAACCCCGCCCGCTATGCTTCACCACAGCCTGCTGCTCATCTACCGCAATTTTCTGCGCGCCAAAAGTTATTTTCTTATCAACCTGGTGGGCCTCACCACGGGCCTCACGTGCACGCTGCTGATTTACCTGTGGGTGAGCGATGAGCTGAAGATGAACAAGTTTCACGAAAAAGATGCACGGCTCTACAGTGTGATGGAGCACCAGAAGTATGCCACGGACATCATGACCACCACGTCCACACCCGGTGTGCTGGCCGAGACGCTGAAAGAAGAAATGCCGGAGGTGGAGTATGCCGCCACCACCACGTGGGTCAACTCGTTTACGCTGTCGGTGAAAGATCACAACGTGAAAGCGAAGGGCTATGCGGTGGGGCCGGATTACTTCAACATCTTTTCGTACAAACTCATCCAGGGAAATGCCGATGACGTGTTGAAAGACAAACTCTCGATGGTGGTGTCGCGCAGCCTGGCGCGCAAGCTGCTGGGCACGGAAGAAAATGCCGTGGGGCGCATCGTGGAGTTGCAGCACGACAAGAGCCTGACCATTACGGGTGTGTTTGAGGACTTGACTTCGCAATCGTCTCTGCAATTTGAATTTGTTACTTCGTTTGAGCTGTTTAAAGACGAAAACAACTGGGTGAAGGAGTGGGGCAACAACGGGCCCTCTACGTTTATCGTGTTGCGCGAGGGCACGGATGCGGCTACCTTCTCAGAAAAAATCAAGGACTATGTGAAAGGGAAAAACAAGGAGTCAAACGTGACGCTGTTTTTGAAAAAGTTTTCGGAGCGCTACTTGTACAGTCGCTATGAAAATGGCGTGCAAGTAGGCGGGCGGATAGAATACGTACGGCTGTTCTCGATCATCGCGGTGTTTATCTTACTCATTGCCTGCATCAACTTCATGAATCTTTCCACGGCCCGCGCCTCGCGCAAGGCCAAAGAGGTGGGCATCAAAAAATCGGTGGGCGCCCAGCGCAGTTCTCTTATTTTTCAATACATCAGCGAGTCGCTGGTGATGACGCAGATTTCGGTGAGAAACAGCGTGATGAACATGTAGATGGTGGATTCGAGCTGCAGTGCGAGGACG
>JAIENH010000321.1 GCA_019751475.1 Cyclobacteriaceae bacterium | reverse complement strand
ATCTGCCACAATAAAAAGTTGCTGACCCTTAATTCTCCGCTCGTGCGGATCAATAATTCAGGATCAGGGACACCCGCCGTTTCCAGTTGTTTGGCAAAGAGTCCCTCATCAATGTCTTCCACATGCAGGCGTCCCCGTTGAACTTCCTCTGCCAATTTCCTTGCGGCCTTCAGGATCTCCCACCGGCCACTGTAGTTCAGGGCCAGCAAAACTTTCAAGCCTGTATTATTTTTCGTCATCTCCTTGGCTTCTTCCAGGTTGCGCTGGCAAGCTTTCGGCAGGTGGCTGATGTCACCAATTGTCAAAAGCTTCACCTGGTTTTCCATCAGATTACCGATTTCCTTTTTTATCGTGTTCACCAATAATTCCATCAACCCATCTACTTCCTCTTTTGGCCGACCCCAGTTTTCCGTACTAAACGCGTACAGCGTTAGGTACTGAATACCCAACTCGCCACAGGCTTCGGTCACATCAGTCACCGCCTGTATAGCATTGCGATGCCCGAATATCCGGGCAGCGCCTTTGCGCTGAGCCCAGCGCCCGTTGCCATCCATAATTATGGCAATGTGCCGGGGCAGGTTACTGAAGTCGATTTGGTCTTTAAAAGAGGCCACAAGGACGCAAAAGTAGCCTATTTTCAACATTTACGCATCATTTGCTTCAAGCAATCCTTTGGTACGGGTAAGATGGAAAGAACCGAAAAAAAGTTGTCTGGAAGAATACCCTACCTGTAGGGATTAGTAGGGCAGGGAATATCGTAAAACGTGCGGGTAAGGGTTATGCCCAAAAAGAAATAGTTGTCGTAGTCGAACTTGTTACCATACTGATAATTTTTCTGCGAGGGATCGCCATCAGAAATATTATCCAGGTAATCAAAGAAAGTTTTACGGATGCCTATCTCGGCAGCGATATAGTATTTTGGATTGATCACATACTTCATGCCACCTCCGAAGGGTATCGCCATCTGAATGGAACTGTACTGTTGAGTGCGGCTGGACAGACCTGAGATGTTAAACAGAGCCAATCCCGCAAAAAGATAGGGCGTGAATCGAAGTCTGCGCTTGCTGTCGCGCCAATCCAGAAAATGATACTCATATACACCCGACACTTCCATGAGAAATATGTTGAAAGAAGCGCTGCGCTGAGAGGCAAAAGCATCTATTGGCTTCCGTGTGTCACTAGCTGCGAGTTTACCACCCGTGAAACTTGCACGGAAGCTTATGACTTTGCTTACGTTGTTACGATAGATGAGTGTAGCGGCTGGCTGTGAAAACGCAAAATTGTAGGTGCGCACCAGATCACCGGTGTAGTTAAATGTGCCGAGGCCGAAGCCAACTTCCGAACGCTGGGTGAGCTGTGCTTTTGCAGAAAAGCACGTGATTAAAATACCGAAGAAGACTGTGGAAATTTTCCCAAGCTTCATTATCTGAATTTAGCCCGGTGATACGAGGCGTTGATGATATACGTAAGACGAATGCTTGTTACCATGTAGATGTCTTTGTCACTTTTACCACCCCGCTTGTTGGTTGGAAACTCGGTACCATAACCTGCCTCAACATTAACACCGGGTATACCGGATGGCGTTGGATTAGGTGGATTACCGTTATAAAGTTCGTTCGTGCGGTAGGACATAGCTTGTGCCAGCGGGCTTATCAACGTGGTAAGGCTCACATAGTTCTGGCTAACGTCATCCAAATAGTCAGTGAACGTGTAGCGGAAGCCAATGTCGGCCCA
>JAIENH010000170.1 GCA_019751475.1 Cyclobacteriaceae bacterium | reverse complement strand
GAGGCCAGTAAATAGACTGCAATTTTTCTGTTTGTCAAAAATGACATTATTCCGGAAACAAAAATAACAAGAAGACCAACCAGGATTAATCCAAAAACGACCGGAAGGACATAAAAACTAAATTGACGAAAGGACTCTTGAAAAATGAGGTCTATGACTATCAGCAGGAGTAAAAACAGTATCAGGCCCGTTAAGAAGTAGTAGATACCTTTAAAAGTTTTCTTCAGCGAAAGGAACTCGATCACAAACTTTGTCAATCCTACAAAAACAAGCAGCGGGGCATAAACGCTGAGAGGGCCATCTACCCGGGTAAGCGTAGGAAAAATGTATTGAAACGAAAGACCTAGATCAGTAAAGATATAGACGGTGGTAAAAAACAGATACACCGCATACCACCCGAAAACGACTTGTCTTATGAATGCAAACGCAACAATAGAAATGAAGAAGCAAAAAATTAAGAATCCTATTACCATTCCTGCCATTAGATTAAAATTGTAATCATGAGCATGAAAGGCGACTGATGACCAAAGTCGCGTAGGCATGCCCAATGAATTTTGTTGGTCTACGTAAAGCAAAACGCCAATAGCTTGACCTCTTTCCAACTTTACCGGAAATGAAAAGTGACGATGGTGAATGGGGCGATTGTTAAATGGATGCAGTTCGCCCACGGTATTTTTGTAACTGATATGGCTGTTGTGAATTTCATAAAAGTCTATATGACGCAGATGCGAATGTTGTATTTCAAAAATAAACTCAGTGTCATTGCTTTCGTTTTTAAATTCAGTCAAAAACCAATATGGCTCGCGCACAATCCCGATGAAGGGGTCTGTTTGTTTTTGTGTCAGTTGCGAATGCTGTAAAAGGAATTGATAAGCAGAATCAGGTGATACGATGGTAGTGCTTTTGAAGTAGCGTGTAAACGGAAACGTTTCCTGTTGCCGGAAATCAGATTTTATTTTCACGGTGTCTTGACCCCCGCAGAAACTGGTTATGAAACTCAGTAGCATGGAGGTTTTCATTGCCGATAACAGTTTATTAAAAGCAAATTAACTAAGCCCTTAAATCAGTGTCTATACCCTTGCTGGGGTAGATTTTGATCAATGAGATAGCAGACATTGAACTGCTTAGGTGTTGGCGTTAAGCTGGCAGTTCAATTTGAATTTTACTGCCTGTATTTTCATTATGCAGCAAAAGCCCGATTGCCTTATTGGCAAATAGCTGTTCTTTCAAATTCAAAAGTTCAATTCCGTAGATGGAGCCATCAGCGGCCATATCCACCACCAAATCTTCGCTCACTTTTAGTGAAGTTACTTGATCAGGTTTTTCTTTAAACTTGATGTACCCAATGTTATATTTTATATCATATTCCAATTCCATATCAAAAAAATTTTACCAGTAAACTTATTACTGCCCATTTTTCTTGTTCTCGCACAGCATAACACTCAATTTGCTTTGCGTAGTAATGAGTTCCTTGCCAAAGGTCATTATAAATAATGGTTTTTCTGAATCCTGTTCGGCCATATTTGGCAGGAAAAATCTCACCTGTCTCCACTACATCTACAATTTCAAATTCGGTTATGCATCCTTCAACTGTCGGGTTGTGGAGGCGGTAAAAATGATCCCGCTCCTTCGGCCCAAGATGTTATTAACTGGACTTACGCAAAATTAAAGGAGAGTTGATGCGGGGATTTTAACTCATCTAATTTATTCCAGGCTGACTTGATG
>JAIENH010000372.1 GCA_019751475.1 Cyclobacteriaceae bacterium | reverse complement strand
ATATCGCTACGGTAGTGAATGGCGCCATACAACCGCGAGAGCGATGCTTCCTTTGCCTACCCATTAAAAAAGGTTGCTTGCTCCGGAAAGAGATAAGACAACACCGAAGCCGCTGCAAACGAAAAGGTAGAGTGGCCCGATGTATAAGCCGGGAAGTTAGGAAGACCGGTCTTCGTGCGAATGCTTGGGTCTAACTGGGTTGGTCGAGGATTAAAATAAAAATACTTAGTCTCCCAGCAACCTACAGCCGCATCGTGCATAGCCATATTGAGCAAGGCAAACGCGCGGGCCGCTCTCACCTCACTGAAATTAGCTTTCGATATATATTCTGATGCAATGTCATTCCAATGACCCGGAGGTGCATAAGTACCGGCTCCATCGGCCCACTTATAGACAATCGCCAGTTCTTCGCGTGTGGCGTTGTCGGCATATTTTTTCACTTCAGCCAACTCAGTCTTCATCGCCTCCGATGATGTGGAGGGCGGTGCTTGTGGCCGTTCCGCTACAATTTGTGAAGCCGAAAGATTCCACGCGAGCACTTTTCCAAAGTTGGGAAGCATAGGCGGACGGGGCGGTACCTCCTGACTTAACCACGGGATTTCGCCCCGGGCCGTAGCACCATCGATCAACGACTGCCACAAGGCTGCGTTGCCTACGGCATTGCCAATACCATCCGTTCTGAATCGGCCACGTGAAGGCACATTGATAGAAAGAGTCGTTGTAGAAGGATCAAAGGCACCCGGCACCGTAAACGTGCCCGTGCTATTCGCGGTAAAAATTGTTGCCACGGCTTTGCCTAGCGCAAGCCCTGAAGATATGTCGCTGTATGAAGCTTTGCCTGACCACAAGGCTGCGTTGCGTTGCTCGGCTGCTCGTAACGTGATTTCTTCGATGGCTGCCGGAAATATTACTTTTAACATTTCAGCCGTTACACCGGAAACCACAGCGTCTTCCGAAGGATAAGCAGGTAAGTTGGTGACCGGCACCAACGCCTTCACCGACCCATCGTTGGTGTAGGGGGCCGCACGATTGAATTGATATTTATAATACCACGCTGCTTTCAGCGCATCGTACTGCGCTACTGTTACATAGCTGTATGCACGAGCTGCATACGGTGGATTGGCAAACGGAAAAGCCGGATCGGCATACGGATTCTCTGCATCCGGAAAAACATAACTGCCATCGCTGCGAGGTGCCGGTGGAAGATTGTAACGTGCCACAAGACCGCGCATGATTTGATTCCACCGCAGTACACCGCCTGCACTCCAGTATTCAATAGTTTTTTTCTGTTCTGCTGTGAGTTTGCTCTGCGCATCAGCCTGCTGGGTGATCTCCGCTTTGTATGCGTCTGAACTCACCGCTGCTGGTGACGGAATAGGCACCTGCATGGCATAGTTGGTCAGGAGAACACCCCTCCACGTGCCGGCTGTTTCGTCCAGGCGTGAGGGGTTTTGTGCTCCGAAAATTTCTTTTGTCTCAACTTCTTTGCTGCAACTTTGCAGGCCTGCTACGATGCTTATCGCGAAGAAGATGAAAAAGAGCTGAGTTACTTTTTTATAAAATGTCTTCATGGTAGTTGCAGCTTAATTTTTTGCGAAGTGAAACGTATAGAGCAGACCACCCATCGCGTACGTTGATTGGCCTACATTGCGCCCTGCTACGGTATAGCCTGCGGCTGCCCGCGCGGCAAGACCTTTCGGCTTCGGCAGGTAGTACATCACCGT
>JAIENH010000127.1 GCA_019751475.1 Cyclobacteriaceae bacterium | reverse complement strand
GAATAAAATACGAGCAGCAATTACCGGGGTGGGCGGATACGTTCCCGACTACATCCTCACCAACAAAGAATTGGAGACGATGGTGGACACCAACGATGAGTGGATCACCTCCCGCACCGGCATTAAAGAACGCAGGATACTCAAAGGCGAGAATCAGGGTGTGTCTGTTCTCGGCATAGCCGCAGTGAACGACATGCTGCGCAAAACAAAAATAGACCCCAGGGAAATTGACCTGGTCATCTTCGCTACCGTCACCGCTGACATGACCTTCCCGGCCACGGCCAACATTGTGGCCACTGCGGTGGGCGCTACGAATGCATTTAGCTACGATATGGGTGCCGCTTGCTCTGGTTTTATTTATGGCTTGGCTACAGGCGCCAGCTTTATCCAATCCGGTATGTATAAAAAAGTGGTGGTGATCGGTGGAGATAAGATGTCGGCTATTCTTGATTATAAAGACCGTGCCACGTGCATCATCTTTGGAGACGGTGCAGGTTGCGTGTTGTTAGAGCCTACCACCGAAGATGTAGGCGTGATGGATTCCATCTTGCGAAGTGATGGCTCAGGCGAAACATACTTGCACATGAAGGCAGGTGGCAGCCGTATGCCGGCCTCGCACGATTCGGTGGACAAGCGCTTGCACTATGTGTACCAGGAAGGTTCAGCCGTGTTCAAATTTGCTGTGACTAACATGGCAGACGTAGCCGCACAAATTGCAGAACGCAATCATCTAAAAGCTAATGACATTCAGTGGCTCGTGCCACATCAAGCCAACAAACGCATCATTGACGCCACGGCCAGCCGTGTGGGCATCACAGAAGATAAAGTGATGATGAACATTGAGCGATATGGCAACACCACGGCTGGCACCATACCGCTGCTGCTGTGGGATTATGAAAAGAAATTGAAAAAAGGAGACAACCTCATCCTCGCTGCGTTTGGCGGAGGCTTCACCTGGGGTGCTGTGTATGTCAAGTGGGCCTACAACAGCTGAGGTCGCTCATATACATCTCATTAGAAAGTTTAAAATTGATTATTAACTTGTTGAATTAATTATAGTATGGCAACCATTTCAGATTTAAGTAAAGGAAATTACATTCGCTACAATGGCGACATCATGCAGGTGGAAGAATTGCAACACCGCACGCCTGGCAACCTGCGCGCCTTTTATCAAATAAAAATGCGCAACCTTCGCAATGGTAAATTAGCGGAGAACCGCTTCCGCCCGGGCGATGCAGTAGAGTTACTTCGCGTTGAAACGAAAGAATATCAATTTCTCTACACCGATGGCGACAGCCTCGTGTGCATGGACAACGATACGTTCGAGCAAATCTATCTCGACAAAGCTTTGTTGGGAGAATCCGTGAACTACATCAAAGAAGGCGTGACCTTGTTGATCGCCTTTGAAAATGGTACAAGCCCAATCACGGCCGAAGCCCCTCAGCATGTAGTGGTAAACGTAACCTACACAGAGCCGGGCGTACAAGGCGATACGGCCACACGCACGCTGAAACCTGCCACCATTGAAACAGGTGCCGAAATACGTGTACCTTTATTCATCAATACCGGTGATAATATCAAAATTGATACCCGCACCGGTGATTATATTGAACGTGTGAAATGAGCATAAAGAGAACTATACCCAATGGTGCGATAATCAAGACGCGAATTCCATGTGACTTATAAAAAATAAAAACTAACACATGAAGTAATCATTGACCAT
>JAIENH010000136.1 GCA_019751475.1 Cyclobacteriaceae bacterium | reverse complement strand
TTGCTTAAAATCCAAGAAGCGGAGAGAGCACCAAAATTGCCCCATCGTTTATTTGCTCCAAAAACGGAATTAGCATCTCTTCTAAATGATAAAGAAAGAAAATATTTTTCACTATAGTTGTAATTGACTTCTGAAAGGATGGATAGGGCGGTGCCCTCGCTTCTTGTACCCGATCTACTTTGAACTGAAGCAATAGCCCCAGGTATTTTTATGCCGGCAACTAAGCCATAACCTCCTAAGCCCACGTCTTCACCTCCTCCTTGTGATCCCTCAAAACCGATGAAGCCACCCAATTGATGCGCTCCAAAATCTTTGCTTGCTCTTAATAGATTGGTTGAGATTATACCATAGCTGTTTGATACACTCACTGAAAGCTCTCCGTTATTGGCCTTACCTTCTATGGTTCTAGAGTCAGAGTAGCTATCACTCCTATAAGTGGCATAGCTAATCCGATTTCTTGATTGCGCTGTCAGCCACGGAGTGATGTTGACGGATAGCACAACGTCACCATTGAGTGTTAATCCTTTTGTTTTTCTGCTATTGTATAAAGCACTTTGCAGAATATTATTTTTATCACGTGTCAAAAACCCCGGTGTAGTAGCATCAATGTATTTAAAGCTACCATCGGTATCGTACGGGGAATCGTAAGGCAAATAAAGAAAGGGCTGGTATGGCCAACGAAAGTCGGCATACTCATTATTGACATCGCGCGTAATATTGAAATTAGTTGTTAGCTTAACGGCTTTCGATAATTCAAAATCAAGGTTGGAACGGAAATTAAATCGTTCATAACCAGTGGTCAACAGCGTACCTTTCTCATTGTAGTAGTCGCCAGCAACATAATAGCCTACTTTACCCGATTTACCTTTGAAAGACAAATTGTGATTTTGGATAACGCCCTGCTTGTAGGCAAGCCCTAACCAATCTGTATTAGTGTTTAACAACGAAGCTGGCCGCAGAGAAAGAAATGCGGCAGAGCTATTAAACATAGCGCGTTCTGTAGCATACAATTCCTCAGAATTCATTAACTTAAAATTACCCGTAGTAATATTGCGAATGCCTAATGTAGTGCGATAAGTTATTTCTGGTTTATCAGTTAATCCCTTCTTTGTTGTCACCACAATTACACCAGAGTTTGCCTGAGATCCATAAAGTGCAATTGCACCTGCATCCTTCAATACGGTAATGCTTTCAATATCATTTGGATTGTAACTTCCTCCAATCATACCATCAACCACTATTAGTGGTCCTCGGTCAGCACTAAATGAAGAGTTGCCACGAATGCGAATATCGGGAGTTGCGCCAGGCGCACCTGTTGAAGTACTTACTTGCACACCAGCCACTTTTCCTTGCAGTTGATATTCTAAACTAGAACCAGTAACACCTTTCAGTTTGTCACTAGTGAGGTTTACTATGGCACCCGTTATTTCATTTTTCTTTTTTTCGGAGTAGCCCATTACAATCACCTCCTCTAACTCCTGCAATGAGGGTGCAAGGGATACATCAATAGTGGTTTTTTGGTTAGCCTCAATTTCTTGAGTGGCGTACCCAATAAACGAAAACACCAAAATACTTTTGGGGTCGCTTACTTGAATAGAGTATTGTCCATTGGCATCTGAAGTAGTGCCGGTGGTTGTCCCTTTGACCACCACATTCACACCCGGCATGGGCGATTGGTCATCTTGTGAAGTAACCTTTCCACTAATGGTTTGCGCCTGAGCG
>JAIENH010000512.1 GCA_019751475.1 Cyclobacteriaceae bacterium | reverse complement strand
GGTGATGACTGCCTCTGTGGTGTAGTCAAATGGCTGAAGGTTGCCACTGCGAAGATTGTAAAGTGTTACAGCAGGCCTTTTGAGATTACCAGCGACATTCTCGCGAAAGTGATCCAGCGGCATGGCATAGTATTCCGCGAATAATGAATTTAACGAGCCCGATACGGTTCGGTCTGGGTAGGAGGTATCGCCCGCACTGCGGCCACTGTTCAGGTAAACGTAATCCACATTCCAGGTATCGTATGGGCCTGAGAGCCGCGCGAAGTTTTGAAACCTGATTTGAAACTCATTGTGATAAAACCGGCTGTCAGCTATTGGAAGTAATACCTGGTAAAATGCATCTGGCTGTAGGGCATCAGAATTTTCGATAGTAAAGATGGTTTCCCATTGCTTGCTGGAATTTTTGATAGCCACAAGAAGTTGGTCACCCGCATCAGGCGCTTCGCCACGGCCTTTCACTTGGTAATAAAAACTGAGGTAGACTGTATTGCGCAAAGCTGGATCCACTAAGTCCATGCGGATGGGCTGTGAAATCATTTTATCTGCAAACCCCTTTGCAAGAATATCATTTACGCTGTATGGTTTTCCAACCGAATCAACGCCATCAAATGTCACTACGTTTTTAGATGGGGGATTAACACCAATGCCATTGTTAAGGAACACAGAACCGCCTATCGCCCACAGCGATGCCTGCGGAGTAGTTAGTTGATCGGTGTAAGAGAAATCATCCCAAAAAGGAAGGAAGACTGGATTCGTACCTTGCGTGCGAGCTGCTCTGCTTGTCTTTGATTCGTGATGGCCAGAGGCAATCGGAAATTCAGTCAACTGACCGTAGGTGTTTGTTAAGATCAGAAATAGAAAACAGCCGGTAAGTGCCCTAGAAGTTGTTTTCATTTTCATCAGCCTTGAACTCATATCCCTTGGGGCCTATCCACAGGTCAATCGGATCACCAATACTTACGGAGTCGCCTGCCACGGGATATTGCTTAAGAACGTAACTGACAATGCCGGTAGTATCCACATCGTCAGGTATTTGCACATCACCCAGGTGAAGACTCAGGTTGCTCATGCGCATCAAAGCATTGCGGTAGGGCATGCCCACAAAATTGCCCACGGTAAAATCTTTTGGTCCGCCACCATCACCCACTACCAGATCAATAACGTCACCTTTGTGTACACGTGTGCCAGGATTAATAATTTTGCCCTTCGAACGCATTTCAATTACAAGGTCGCGAAACGGGCTGTGCTTGTACAAAATGCGACCCCGTTTTAGTTCGATACTTCGCATCACTGCCTCTGCATTGGCCAGCGAGCCGCCTCCCATTTCCATCAGGTTTGGCATGGGCAGTGTTGGAGGTGAACTGCGATTGACAGAAACGTAGACCTTGCGGTTCTCTTTTACTTTATGACCAGCCTTTGGGAATTGTTGCAAGATGGTGAGTGGAGGATGTTCAGACGAGTAAGAGGAGTCACCTACTTCATAGCGGAGTGAAAGTGCTTGTAAATCTTTTTCGATTTCACTGATGTTCTTTCCCGTAAGGTCGGGCACGGTGATCTCTTCTCCATGATTAGTGGAGTTGGGCAGGTACACATAAAAATATGCCAATCCGAAAAGGAGCAAAATCCCTGCGGCCAACGCCAGATTTGCCAGCACACCGCCCAATGTATTTGTTTGAAATGAAAACTTGATCTTCATGAAGGCATCAATATTTTAAAGACG
>JAIENH010000200.1 GCA_019751475.1 Cyclobacteriaceae bacterium | reverse complement strand
TGGGCCTCCGTGAATCATCACGAGCAACGGATATTTTTTTGACGGATCATAGTTGGCCGGTTTGTGCAGCACGCCCTCAATGGTGGCCCCGTCTTTGCTTTTCCAACTGATTACTTCGCTTTGCGCGATCTTCCATCCACTGAGTTGACCGGAGAGGTCACTGAACTGGCGAGGCGATGAAGTGGTGGAGGCCATAAACGCTTCCGTCAATTGATCGGGCCCGCGACCTGTAAATGCAAAGGTCTGGCCGTCTTTGGCGAATGAAATGCCGAATACCTGGTCGGGTAATTTTTTGATGACCGTATGCAAACCGTTAGTCGGATCGATGCGATAGAGTGGGCGCTTGGTCTTGTTCCAAAGCGAACCGTAGATGCCAGTAGTTTCCCATGTGAAGCCGCCCAGGTCTTCATCCAGGGTTTGAGCCAGCGGCCGCGTTGACTTAGTGGCGATGGTGACAGCAAACAATTTCGAGTTCACATAAAAATTGGAAACCGTGTCGCTTAAGTTGGTTGTGAATAAGATTTCTTTAGAATCAGGCGACCAATCTTCAAAGGAATCGGAGCTGGGGTTGGTTACCAGTTGTGTGACTTTTTTCGAGGCGATATCGACCAGCGAAATATCCGACTTGACAAACGAATTGATCAGGGGATCAGGTTGATGATTGAATACCACGGAAGCACCATCGGGAGAAACAGCAAATCCGGTAACGGTAAAGGCACCTTCCGTCAGGCGCTTGGCAGACGGAAACTCGATGCAACCTGCTTTGGTCTTAAGCGAGTCAGCCGATTCATAGCAGGGGCGTTCAGTAGGGTCAATTATATCCGGTTTTACTTCCACCACCCACAGGTGCGAGAGTGTGTACTCTTTATCATCTACTTCAAAGCCACCGTAACGTTTGTCACGCTCTTTCTTTGATTTGCTTTCCTTTTCAGGTTTTAAAAACACAATGGAATTTCCAGACGGATGCCAGTCAAACGAACTGATACCTTCCTCTTCCTTGGTGATGGCGCGAGCCTCACCGCCTTCGGTGCGAATCAGGTGAATTTGATTTTTGTTTCCACGATCGGTAAGAAAGGCAATCCATTCACCGTTGGGTGAAAAGGCCGGACTGGTACTGCTGTTTTTTGCTGTGTTGGTAAGTTGAAACGGTTTGCCCCCATTTCGCGAAAGCCATACTTCTGTGTCAAAGCGATTGTCCGTCCAGTCGGTGGTCTGCACCGTAAAGGCCACATTCTTTCCATCCGGAGACAGGGCCACACCGCCAACACTGCGCAGCGAGATTACTTCCTCAAAGGTGGGTACCCTTGTTTGGGCGAGGGCAGATGACGCCACACATGCCATCAGAAAAGCAGTGGCTCGTTTCATAACCGGTAGATTAAAATTTTTCATGTTCATGGTCGTTAGTAAGAGGGAAGGAAAACAAATGTAGGTAAGTTTGCTTTGCGCAAAACACTCTTTTACAGAGTACTACGTAGCTTGCACAACAAAAATGCAATGTAAGTGATTGAATAATACGTGTTAAGACTAATTGAGATGTCACCTAAGTAATGAGCGAAGTAGTACGGCAAGGAAGTTGCAATGAAATCCCAAGACCACGTTGACAAAGCCATGAAATTGATGTTCTCCCTATTCCTCAGTTTGCTCTCCGTTTGCCTGTGGGCGCAACAGCGTGATTCGATAAAACACAAAGGCAAGCCTGTTGTTTTTATCAATGGCA
>JAIENH010000731.1 GCA_019751475.1 Cyclobacteriaceae bacterium | reverse complement strand
CGTCCGCGCCAAGCGAATAATATTTTGCACCGGCACCCATGCAAAGGATAGCAAGTGGTTTCATTGGTTGCCACTCAATAGGCTTAAAGGCGAAACGCTGGAGGTGAAACTTCCGCAACAACCTGAACGAATCTACAATCGTGGAGTATATGTGGTGCCTTCATCAACCGAAGATCTCTATAAAGTGGGAGCCACGTATGAGCGCGCTCCTTTTTCGGAAGGAACAACAGACGCAGCCCGTGAAATGCTTCAACAACAGTTGAAAGAATTATTGCAAATGCCGTTTGAGATAGTTCACCAAGCATGGGGGATGCGTCCTACTACCATCGACCGCAGACCGATACTTGGCCCGCATCCGGCTAATAAAAATATTATCATTTTTAACGGACTCGGTACCAAAGGTGTAAGTTTAGCCCCGTATTTTGCCTCTCGGTTGGCCACGTGGCTGGAAGGCCACGACACTATTCCAGACGAAGTCAATATTAATCGGTTCAAAGCGTTATATTCGGGGTGATTGTATTTTCCTTTATGCGTTTGATCAGTGGCTGCAAGGCGGTTGTCGTTGCAGTTTTTTTAACTCTTTCCTTTTTTGCGGGCCACGCGCAGCGCGCTGCGGAGGTATTTGGCAAAAACCGCGTGCAGTATCGCACATTCAACTGGCAGTATATCAGTTCCGACAATTTTGATGTCTATTACTACGATGAGCGGAGAAGGGTAGCTACGGAGGCCATCCAATATTTGGAGTCGGAATTTGACCGGATCACCGACCTGATTGGTTATCCTCCTTATTTAAAGACAAAAGTATTTCTCTACAATTCTGTAACGGATCTACAGCAAAGCAACATGGGCATTATAAGCCAGCAGTTCAGCCCAGGCCAGACGGAATTCATCAAGCCTTACGTGGAGATTGCTCACCCCGGCACGCTGGATGAATTTAAAGAAGAGTTGGTGCTGAAAGTTTCTGATTTGTTGGTGAATGAAATGATGTTTGGTGGAAGCTTGAAAGACATGTTTCAAAATGCCGTGCTACTCAACTTGCCCGACTGGTTTATTGACGGGGCCTCACTCTATGTGGCCAAAGGTTGGAATCCTGACATGGATGACTTCGCCCGCCAGTTTGTAGTAAGCAAGCGTGCGAACCGCGCACTGAAATTGACCGGTGCCGAGGCGGCATTGGTGGGTCATTCAATTTGGAATTACATCGTAGAAAAATACGGTAAGGGCAGCATGGCCAACATTCTGAATTACACGCGCGTGATCCGCAACGAACAGAAAAGTATGTACATGACGCTCGGGGTCAGCTTCAAGCAGTTGATGAGCGATTGGAAAAAGTTTTATGCCACTGAGCAAGAACGCGTGCAGCAAAGCTATTCAACACCATCCGACTCTATTCGATTTACACCTCGCCATCGCAAATCAGTCGTATTCACTACCGTGAAGATCAGCCCCGATGGTCGTAATGTGGCTTATGCAGAGAATGACCGCGGCAAATTTACCGTGATGGTAAAGTCGCTGGAGAACGGATCTGAAACTAAAATCCTGGATGGCGGTAACAAAGTTTTTCGTCAGGCAGTAGACTATCATATTCCGCTCATCAGTTGGTCGGACGATCACACGCTTGGTGTCATTGGTGTGAAAAACGGAGAGTATATTTTCTGGTTGTACGATCTGAGTACGCGCAGCAAAATTCCGCGCCAGCTTGATAGGTT
>JAIENH010000644.1 GCA_019751475.1 Cyclobacteriaceae bacterium | reverse complement strand
AGCCTCGTGAGGAGTAGCGGCCGCATATTTTTTTACTTCATCAGCTGAGGTTACATGCACAATCAACGGATCAAAGTACGGCCGGTCTTTTACTGTAAATATTTTTGTTACGGCTCGGTCGTTCAGCGCATTGCCGGCAAGGCCATACACGGTTTCTGTTGGTACGGCTACCACGTCACCGTTTTCAAGTAACTGTTGTGCATACGCTATATCCTGACCAATGATAGCCATGGCCGCAAAATTGAACTAAAAAAATGAAATTACTGGGATGCCCGTTGCTTGAATGTACTCGCCTTATCACGCATCCTCAAAATGTACTCTTCCTGATTAAAGCGTTCAAGATGTTCCAGGGCCACCCATTGTACATCGTGTGACTCTTCACTGACTACGATGGCCTCTTTCTCAGAACCGGTAATCAAAAACCGGACATCATAATGCTCGTGTTGAGGAAAATCCTTCCGGGTAGGAATGGTGTGTATATCAAGGTCGAAGATTCGAGCGGAAGCAACTTGAAGGTTTTTCAATCCGGTTTCTTCTTCAGCTTCCCGCATGGCCACGGAGAGAACATCGGTTTCACCATCGGCATGGCCGCCCGGCTGCAGCCATTTATTCAGTTTGGCATGATGAACAAGCAATGTCTTTTCCCGATCTTCAGATATAATAAAAGCGGAGCCGGTAATGTGCCCTGGCAAATGATTTCGCTGGTAAGCGTTTGGACGAAGCAACAACTCTCTAAATCGAGCAACGACTTGCCTCTCCTCCGGAAAGCGAACCTCGTACTGATCCAGCATCTCCGGCAGGCTCACTATCGCGGACGTCATTGAATGACAATGGTAGCCTTGTTAAATCGTTTTTCTTCCAGTTTACCTGTTTGCTCACCGCCACCTATATTGTCTTTATCTCCTTTGCGAGCCAGCACAAAGTAGGCGATGGCCTTCAAATCTTTGAAACGTATTACGCCTTTGGCATCGGTGGTGCCGCTGGCTACTTCGTTTTTCTCGGCTGTATAGTCAGCTTCATTTTCAAATAACTTCACCGAAACACCCTCAACCGTATTTCCCAATTCATCCCTGACGGTGAGGGTCAGCGATGTTTTGATTAACTGCGCATGAGCGGTAATGGATAAAAAGACAACGGCAACGAGTGGAATTATTTTTTTCATATAGATTATAAATAGCTATGCTAAGAAAGCACATTTTTTTACCACTTCAAATTCAAAAAGTGTATATCAAGTTTTTCTTATTAAGCTCTGTGAATTTCTCTGTGATCCCTGTGTTCACTGTGTTTTTGAATTCCACTACTGAGTCCACAGAGGTCACAGAGATAATGCACCAATTCAAAATCTGGATTGTATCAACGCAAGACGGCCACGCCACCGCGTTTTTCCTGCACACCGCGCTCCGGGTAGAATGAGCTTACATACTTAATCACGTATGCGTAGGAGCCGCCCGGCACCGGCTGACTGGCGCTGTTGTTATAGCCGCCATTCCACTTAAAGTACCGGTCATTTGAGGTGAACACCAATTCGCCCCAGCGATTATAAATGAAGATTTGGAAGTTGTCGGTGATGAAGAAGCTGAATACGTAGAAGTCGCGGTTGGCGGCAATGGATGAACCGGGGCGGACCGCGTTGGGAACCTCAATCTTCGGAAGACACAGGTTCAGCACTTCAGCATCATCGGGGGCT
>JAIENH010000049.1 GCA_019751475.1 Cyclobacteriaceae bacterium | reverse complement strand
CAAGGCAAAATATTTTTCGCCTTCTTTCGGAGGGCGGATTTGGCCGCGCACTGTATCACCAGTTTTCAGACCGAGCAATTTTATTTGCGAAGGTGATACATAAATGTCATCAGGGCTCGCCAGATAATTATAGTCTGACGAGCGAAGGAAACCATACCCGTCTTGCATCAGCTCAAGCACGCCTTCGCTGGTGACGGCACCGTCAAAATCTTTAATATTTAAAATCCGCTGCTGCTGGCGCTCATCACGCTGAAAATCCTGGCGCGCAGGTGCCTCGGAGTAGTTGGCTGTTTGCGGAGGCTGAGAAGGCTGAGCGGCCGGTGACTCTTCAAACTTCGGAGCCTGCGGTTGCTCGGATGGTTTTTCTGGCTCTACGTCAATCGACTGGCTCTGGTCTTCCATTGACAGATCTTTGGCGGCTGGTGCCACGTTTTCGCGTTTACGCGGACGCATTTTGCGATCGCCACTTTCTTCAGCCGCTTTTTTAGAGGCGGGTGCGGCCGGGGCTTTAGCCTGCTGGTCTAAGATCTTGTATACCAAATCTTGCTTGGTAAGTTTTTTGGCATTTTTTACGCCCATTTCTTCTGCGATGTCTTTTAATTCAGACAGCAGCCTGACATTGAGTTCGTCAATTGTGTACATGAAGATTTAAAAAGTGAGTTTAACTATGGATTGTTTGATTCAGAAAAAGTCACGTAAGAACGACTGGAAATCCGGCAACACACCGGAACATGAATTATCAATTAGTTTATTGAGAACAAGAGTACTAAAACGTTGATTTATCTATCAGAAAACGGTCGTGCAGACCTGATTGACACTGCAAGTATAGGTCAAATTGGATTATTATCAAATAATCGCAAAAAATTATTGGCTAATTTGCGGCCTTAATTGGTAATGTATGTTGCAGTTACACGTGTTACGGGAGGAGACAGGCCGAGTGTTGGAAGGTTTGGCGAAGCGAAATTTTAAAGACGCTGAAGGTCTTGTATTAAAAGCATTGGAGTTAGATAAAAGCAAGCGGGCCATTCAAACCGACACGCAAGAGCGGGAGAGCCTGGCTAATCAAGATTCTAAAAAGATTGGCGAATTGATGAAAGCAGGGAAAGCGGATGAGGCAACCACCCTGCGCAACCAGGTGGGTCAAACGAAGCAGATCATCAAAGAAAATCAATCACGGTTGGAAGCTGTTGACAAAGAACTCACCCAACTGCTGTATAAAATCCCTAACGTGCCCGCTGCGAAAGTACCAGCCGGCAAAAGTGCAGAAGATAATCTTAACGTGCATCAGCATGGCACTATGCCGGTGCTGCACCCTCATGCACAACCCCATTGGGAGCTGATCAAAAAGTATGACATCATCGACTTTGATTTGGGTAACAAGATTTCGGGAGCGGGCTTCCCCGTGTACAAAGGCAAAGGCGCAAAGCTTCAGCGGGCGTTGATCAACTTCTTTCTTGATGAGGCAGCCAAGCAAGGCTATACCGAAATTCAACCGCCTATTGTGGTAAATGAAGCAAGTGGCTACGGCACTGGCCAACTTCCCGACAAGGAAGGGCAGATGTATTTTATCAACGAAGACGGTCTTTATCTTATCCCCACGGCCGAAGTGCCCATCACGAATCTCTATCGCGATGTGATTGTAAACGAAAGTGACCTGCCCATTCGCAATGTAGGTTATACG
>JAIENH010000757.1 GCA_019751475.1 Cyclobacteriaceae bacterium | reverse complement strand
TCCCTTGTCGGGAATAACCATGCCGAGAATACACTTGATGAGGGTGGTTTTACCAGAACCGTTGGGCCCAATGAGCGCATAGGATTTGCCTCCCTTGAAATCCATTTGAATAGAATTCAAGGCTATAAATTTTCCAAAACGCTTCGATAAATCAGAAATGTTAATCATACCTGCGCATAGCGGGGTGAAGATCCTTCAGGTTTTCGGGCGTGATGGAAGGCACCACCTTTTCACTGCGGTCTAGTAAGTACACCAGGAAGCTTCTCCACAGCATGACGGCCGCTGGCATTTTTTCTACCACCATGGAATACAAACTGACGGGATGGTAGGGCACATCACCGGTACCATCTTTGTCCAGATCATACCCTTCATATTTGTCCCAGTAGTTGGCATCGACTGTATTGAGCACAAGCGAGCCATTGGTAGCCATATCAAAGGTGTTGGACAGAAATGAATTTTTTACAAAATGATTTTCATCGCAGCTGGCCTGGATTTTTACCGCCCAGCCATTCTCATGAAAGAAATTTTGTGTGAACTCACTACGGCTGCTGCCTTCCATGTAAATGGCAACTGTATTTTTTGAAAACACATTGTGATCGATAAAGCTGTCGCGGATGTCTTTGAGCAAAAGGCCATACGAAGACGCGCCCCAGTTGTCTTCAAAACGATTGCCCGTCATAGTCACTCCTTTCGTGTACATCACCGCCACACCGGCCCCGTTGTTGCGAAACACATTAGAACGGTACGCATCGTTGTGCGAAAACATAAAGTGCAATCCGTAGCGCATGTTTCCATGACTAAAGTTCTTCTCAACGAGTGAGTTTGTTACGAACTCAAAATAAATACCATCACGATGACCGCTTGTGTTGTTGTTGCGAATGATGAGGGAGTCACACTTCCAGGCATGGATGCCATTGCCAATTTGATGTTCGGCTTCCGCATCCGAATGCAAGGTGTTTCCTTCAATCAGGCAATGACGGGAATTGGAAAGATGTACACCAAAAAATGTGTTCTCAAATTGATTGTTAAGCACACGCAACCCGCTTGACTCCAGCGCCCGCACAGCAGCGATGTCATTGATACTTCCTACACCTGTATTAATCATCGTCAGGCCGATGATACTGACATTTTTGGAGGCGATGGTAAAAATTTCAAACTGATGCTCGCCATCCAGCACCGGGTGACCAATTCCAATAAGTGTAAGTGGTTTTTGAATGATCAGATTGCCTTCTTTATAAGTACCGGGCCCGATGCGAATGGAATCTCCTGCCGAGGCCATGGCAATGGCTGCACGAATAGACTTAACAGATTCTCCGGGTCCGACTATCCATGTTCTCGCTTGGCAAACGAGAGGCAGGCACAGGATAATCAGGAAGACCCGTATCATTTGTATTGCGTTTGCACTTCTCCCCAACCCAGGTAGATGCCCTTCCACTGTTTCTTGAATTCATTCATCTTCTCGGAAGTTTCGAAAGCGGCCACTTGCCCGTCCATCGGGCTGCGTATAGCCGAGGACTTCACATAAAATCCATTTGTAGCATCGATGAGCTTGCCAGGTTGTGAATAATCAACTACCAGTCTATGCTGAAAGTTGTTGGTCTCTTCATACCCGGAATGATAAAAATTTAAAAAACAGTTAAAATCATCAAACTTATACACCTTTCCTTTTTT
>JAIENH010000713.1 GCA_019751475.1 Cyclobacteriaceae bacterium | reverse complement strand
TTTTCCATGTCTTGCCCTCATCGCTGGACTTAAAAAAATCCGTTGACATCACGAACAACACATCCGCATTCAGCGGGTTTGCTTCCAGGTTACAGTAGTAAAAAGGCCGGTCTGTTAATTCTTTTTTGTCGCTGATGAATCGGAAGGAGCTGCCTTGATCATCTGATCGGTAAATTCCAGCTTCGCCTTTGGGCGCTTCCACTAATGCGTATAATCGATTAGGATCAGCAGACGATACAGCCAAATCAATTTTTCCGATAAGGCCTTTCGGCAATCCATTGGTTAGCTTCACCCATGAGTTGCCGCCATTCACAGATTTATAAATGCCACCCGCCTGATGCCCGCCACTGATGATCGTCCAGGGCTTGCGCTCCGCTCGCCACATAGTAGCGTAAATTACTTGCGGGTTGTTTGGTGCAAATTCCAGATCTACAGCACCAATGGTATCGGATAGATAGAGCACCTGCTCCCAGCTTTTGCCACCGTTTCGGGTGCGATAAACACCGCGCTCTTTGTTCGATTGAAACGGTTGCCCGATGGCTGCGACAAATACTGTGTCTGGATGAAGTGGATTAATTTCGACTGCTCCAATCTGCCCGGCATTCTCCAACCCAATGTGCTTCCAGGTTTTGCCGGCATCAATGGATTTATACATGCCCTTACCAACAATAACATTCGACCGGATGCCATCTGAGCCGGTGCCCACATAAATGATTTTCGGATTGGACTGCACGACCCGCACCGCACCGATGGAGGGTGTAGCAAAGAATCCATCCGAGATATTTTTCCATGTAATGCCGTAGTCATCTGTCTTCCACATGCCGCCACCGGTGCTGCCCATGTAGTAGGTAGATGGCTGAGAATGAATGCCTTCCACAGCCGTTACACGACCTCCGCGGGTGGGTCCCACATTCCGCCACGTCAGCGCTTTGAAGTAGCTACTGTCTGATAAGGGCGATGGAGGCGGGGGTGGTGTCTCCTTCTTTTTCTTTTGAGCGAAGCCAGTGGAAATTATCACAAGGCATAGCAGTGAGAGCGAGATGCGTATCATAGGTTTGGGCTTACGTGCACAAAGATTCTCAAATGATGAAATTAATCAAGTACCGTTTATCATAACTCATCCATAAACATGAGTTAACAGTAGGGGCCTACCTTTCTACGATAATGGGTAAGCAGCGCATCCTGGTGGTGGATGATGACCACGACATTTTAGATTTATTGGAATACAACCTTGAGCGGGAAGGGTTCAAGGTACGCACGGTAGACAATAGTGCAGAGGCCGTAGATGTGTGCATGGAATTTGTTCCTGACCTGATTATTCTTGACATCATGATGCCCGGCCTTACGGGGCTGGAAACCTGTAAGCGACTCAAACAGAACCCGCAGACGCAAGACATTCCCGTGATCTTCGTTACCGCCCTCGCCGACGACCGCGATGAAACTGAAGGCTTTGCCGTGGGCTGCGTGGATTACATCACCAAACCTGTCAGTGCCCCTATCGTGCTGGCGCGAGTTAAAGCCCAACTCTCACTGGTAAGCGCTGCCGCCTTGCGCGAAACTCGCCTGCAAATTATCCAGCGCCTTGGGCGTGCCGCCGAATACAAAGACAACGAAACCGGATTACACGTGGTGCGCATGAGCCACTATGCACGTGAAATTGCACTGG
>JAIENH010000754.1 GCA_019751475.1 Cyclobacteriaceae bacterium | reverse complement strand
TGTCTGGCTTGGCTTCCTCCCAGCATTGCACGATGGCATGCTCCATCTCACCTGATATAAAATCATTAAGAGTGCTGTCGAAGATAAAACCATACTTCGCACCCTGCATCCAGCCGGTCTGGCCAGTATAAATCATCTCCGCTTTGTAACCGGCAGCACGCATGGCCTGCATGAGAAACCGCGTAGTAGTGCGCTTGCCCAGAGCGCAGTCGGTGCCTAGCACAGCAATCTTAGGGCACTTCACTTTTGCAATATCCCCTGACCAGAAATGCAGGTCTTTGAATTTCTTAGGCTTACGCACATCAATGATCTTCACGCGCTTCTTTTTTGCCAACGCCACGAGGTCGGCATGGTCTGACACGTAGTCGTGCAGGCCATTCACAATATGATAGCCATTTGAAATCGCTTCACGAAGCATGGAACGAAGCTCTTTCGGCAGCACGCCTCCCTTGGTGGCAACACCAATAATGCAGTAGGCTGCTTTCTTTTTAGATTTTTTCGCAAAGTCCTTCAACGAGGCATATACAGGGATACCGCGGTTCTTTCCATCCAGCACTTCACCAGCATCTTTGCCTGGGTGCTTATTGTCAATAACACCTAAGATCGTGAAGCGCTCCGTGCCACGAATGAGACCGTGGGCTGTTTTACCGCTGTCTGAATCAAGGTATCCGGCTGTGATAACAATGGCATTACTCTTTGGCATACAAAAAAATTGAGTGGGAAAATTCGTTGAATCAGGACGAATGTGCAAATGCTTTATTGATCGTAGGTCAATTTAAATTCACTCAAGTCAGGGCGATGAGCTCGGGCTCTTTTCAATTCGTATTGATAAATCAATTGACCCAGATCTTTCATAAATGGGAATCCAATGGTTTTGTACTCGTATTTGCCATCGTTGTAGATACCATCGGTATTGGTATTGATCACAGTCGAAAGCATGAACTCAATCCCTTTGTCAAAATCAACTACGTAGGCATTGTCTAGCAGATAACCGTATGCATCGCCCACCTTGTTGAAGACGCGAATGCTTGAAGGGATGGGCGCACGATCTTCACCATAGAGCAAAAATTTGCAATAAGCATCATACAGGGCTGTGTCCTTTTTATACGGTGGCCAGAGTGTTTGTGTTGGCAACTGCGACATGTATTGAAGCACAAACTTTCGATCATCTTCCGTGAGGTTGAATCGCTTTCGCGGATTGACCGACCCAGGAAAGACAATTGACCGGAGGATCATTTGCTGGTCATTCAACGAATAAAAATTCTTGTAGGTAAAATCGAACGGCTGTTGAACAAGTTGATCTCCCTTCATGTATCCCATTCCTTTTAGCACTTTTTCGGGCGGGCGGATGGAGTCAGGATTTACTAACATCGATTGCTGGTAAATAACTTTGCCATTCTCCACAAACCGCACGGCCTCTGTATGTCGATTTTGATCGGGCGACAGCGGTCGCTCCAAACGGTGCAAAATTCGCATGGCGTATCCTTTCTCGGAAAGCTTTTCATTCACGGCTTTCTGCCCTACAAATTCATACAAGGCGTTTGAGGCATCGTTGTCACTCACAATCAAAATTTTCTTTGCATAGTGCGCAATGGATGGCATTCTATCTTGAGCAGTCGAGTCGTTTCTCATTGACCGTTGGCCGGAATACACACTATCGTGA
>JAIENH010000371.1 GCA_019751475.1 Cyclobacteriaceae bacterium | reverse complement strand
CGCTCTGCGCATTTTGATAAGTAAAGTTCTTTGCGCCCAGTGATCCGGCTCCTGGATCGAATACTGTTTCAATCGGATCAGTAAAATATTTGTAAAACACCCCAGCCGTGATTGTCTCCGTTTTGCTCGGATAATATTCCCAGCGCATATCAAAGTTTTGAATTTTGGCTACACGCAAGGAAGGATTACCCCTGTTGGTGAAGTTAAAGTTAAAGTCGTAAAAACTAAACGGTGCCAACTCACGAAATTCAGGACGATTCAAGGTCTCACCGTATGCAAGTCGCAACAATGATTTCTCGCTGAAATTATAACTCAAATTGGCTGAAGGAAGCGCACGCACTACAGGAAAAGTAACATTCACAGGGTCTCCCGTAAATGTTGCACTTGTCAACTGCTGAGTGTTGTCTTCTATACGCACACCTGCATCAAGTTTGAAATTTTTTAGGAAGGGTACTGAAGCCATCAGGTAATAGGCCAACAACCGGTTTGACGCTTTATAGCTATCATTTGGATTGGTGCGCTCAGCAATCTGTATGCCCGTTGTGTTATTGATGTACTGGGGCCTAAAGATTTCACCCACAGGTAATGACAACAAGTCATTATTAAAACTTGGAGATGACCTTACGTAGCCCATATTTCTAGCACTGAAGGTTCTCGTTTTATTTTCAAAAAACACCCCAGCTTTGAGCTCAGGGCCTACCGGCTTAGTTGTGAGGCTTTGTTTCACTGAAAAGCCACCCGTGTAACTTTCTTCATTTAGCTTTCCGAAGAAACGACCGAAGAAGTCAGGAGAAACACCTTGTTGAATATACAGTGTTGCTGTTTGATTCGTTGGATCAACGTCTGTGCGCACACGCTTATAATCAGGCTGATCTCGGTTGGACTGATTATACCCGCCCACCCATTCAATGGTGGTAAGTTTGTTGAATAATTCATGAGTACCCATCAATTGGCCGGAGTAAATTCCACGATAGATTTTATCAAATGAAGAGTTTCTCTGAAGTGATCCTGACTCATAGACGGTAGCGTCCCTTCTTACAAACTGATCATTACTGGTTTGATTAAAGAGATTCTTCACTTCAATAATATTTCTGTCATTAAAGCGAAAAGCCCAGTTAAAGAGTAGACCTGCACGCACCTGTTGATTATACTGGCGATCTGAAAAATCGTAAATGGCTGCGCTTTGATTAAGCTGAGTATTGAATGTATTAAAGTCGGCACGCTTCACATTAAAGGTGCTGTAAGCATTTGAATATGTAAGAGCCGTGATGTTTCCAACCTGGATATTTCCAATTTTGAATCGCTGATTCGAAGTTACCGTGAGGCGCTGATCGGGAATTGCATAACCCTGCTGTTCTGTCCAGAGGTTCTTTAATGAATTAGCTGCTGGTATCAGACCATTAGCGCCCACCCTCGATAGATTGGCTGGAAATCCGACTGGCAGGTCATAGTACCCTGAATTGAAACCAGTTGCCTGCCACTCATCCTTTTGCTGATGCAGGAAAGTATTGAAGGTTGTACCGGCACGCACTTGAGTGCTATAGTCAACAATAATGTTATTTTCATCAGGAATGCTACGAGTGAAAATCTTTACAACACCACCGGCAAAATCTCCAGGTAGATCAGCTGATGGGCTTTTGTA
>JAIENH010000218.1 GCA_019751475.1 Cyclobacteriaceae bacterium | reverse complement strand
ATTGCATTTCTAAATGAAGCGTATCTGTTTTTTGTTGCTCTTGCTTGTGTCGGGTTGGGGTGCTTCCGCGCAACCTGACACCGTAAAAGTCGGTGCGTTTGTCATCAGTGTACACGATATCAATTTTCACGACAAGGAATACACGGTTAGATTTTGGATGTGGTTTCTATATAAGAACGAAGGATTTGATTTCACCAAGCAGCTAGATATCCCTAACGCTAAATCTATTGACCCGCCTGAGGCTATCATTGATACCGTAGAAGGCAAGACCTGGGTGATGCTGAAAATGAAATGTGTGATGAAAGAAAACTGGTTAGTACATGACTTTCCTTTTGATCATCAGCACCTGAAAATACAAATTGAAAACAGCATACTTGATAATACCGTGCTGATATTTGACCCCGATTTTGCCGGAAGTAAAATTGACGATGAAGAGGCGCTGGACGGATGGACCATAAAAAACTTCAAAGTATCCGCGCAAGAGAATTATTACGCCACGGGCTTTGGCGATCCACGCATTGGTCATGATCATCAGACTTTTTCACAGTTTGTTATTGAATTGGACATTGAGCGAAGCGCCTGGGGTCTGTTCATGAAAATTTTCCTCGGCATGTACATCGCCTTTCTGATTGCTACGATCAGCTTCACTCCGCATCCCTCTGAGCTGGAGCCGCGCTTTGGGTTGCCGGTGGGTGGTTTGTTTGCTGCGGTCGGTAACAAGTATATCATCGACTCGCTCTTGCCAGAATCCTCCACGTTTACTCTTGTGGATACCCTGCACGCACTGACTTTCATTGCCATTTTTGGCACTTTGCTTGTGTCCGCTTTGGCGCTGCGACAAATTGACAATGGCAACAAAGAACAGGCTGAAATCACGAATCGTCAGGGAGCCCGATTGGTGATCTCCTTGTACGTGATTTTAAATGTGATCTTTATTACGCTCGCGCTGATCTAGTGCCTACTTCCGGTCTTTGGAGTCAATGATGATGGTGACGGGCCCATCATTGATGAGGCTAATTTTCATGTCGGCTCCAAACTCACCGGTTGGCACCGGCTTGGCGAGATTCATCTCAACCGCTTTTACAAACTTTTCATACAACGGTACTGCTACTTCAGGTCGCGCGGCTTTGATGTAAGATGGACGATTACCCTTTTTGGTGCTTGCGTGCAAAGTGAACTGACTCACCACCATTACATCACCTCCGGTTTCTTTTACGCTCAGGTTCATCACACCATTAGCATCGTCAAAAATCCGAAGGTTTGTGAGTTTGGCACTCAGCCAGTCAATGTCTTCATCCGTATCGGCTTCTTCAATGCCAACCAAAACCAAGAGGCCATTTGCAATACTTGATTTAATTTGTCCATCGATTTCTACCGATGCCTGACGGACACGCTGAATAACGACCAGCATAGTTAGTAGTCCTGAAGTTCGCCCGACATGTGAACAAATTTTCCGTTTGCGTTTTTCTTTGCTAACACCAGCATGGCGCGGGCTACTTTCTCCGATTCAATGGCTTTGTATTTCTTGGGTACGGCAAAGTCCAACGCTTTCATCACCATCTTACCGATGCTCTCGCCTGCACGACTCTCCGTGCGGGGCCCTAGCAACATAGATGGTTGAAAA
>JAIENH010000106.1 GCA_019751475.1 Cyclobacteriaceae bacterium | reverse complement strand
TGTCTGACTTGAAGGAGCGAGGCTTCTGGGATCAATACCAGAAGGCCTACGAAGAAGCCTTGAGCGCTACCAGCACCAAGTATGCACCTTGGTTCGTTATACCTGCCGATGACAAATGGTATGCCCGCCTGGCCATTGCCTCCGTCATTCACAATCAATTTGATAAACTCGATTTGCGATACCCGTCTGTCAGCGAAGCACAGAAAGCAGAGCTTCAAAAAGCCAAACTCAAACTCATGAGCGAGGATAATGGGAAGGTGAAAAAGGGGGCTTTAAAAGCCAAAAAATAGGCCTTTAAGGATAGCTCATTTTGGTCCGTTTGGAGCGATAATCTTAAAGCCAAACTTTGTCAGGTGATCTTGGGGTAAAATGCGTTTTTTCGCATTAATTTCCTTACTTTTGACCCTTTGTAAAACACCGAAATGAGCGAAGAAAAGGCAAAAAAGGCCGCTGAATACTCGGCCAGTAATATCCAGGTTTTAGAAGGTTTAGAGGCGGTGCGAAAAAGGCCCGCCATGTACATCGGAGACGTAAGTGTAAAGGGCCTTCACCACCTTGTGTGGGAGGTGGTCGATAACTCAATAGACGAGGCCCTGGCAGGCTTTTGTGACGAGATAAAGGTAGCGGTCAATGCCGACAACTCCATCACCGTAGAAGACAATGGTCGGGGTATACCCACCGATATGCACGAGAAGGAGAAGAGGTCTGCGCTGGAAGTAGTTATGACTGTGCTCCATGCCGGTGGTAAGTTTGATAAAGATACCTACAAGGTGTCTGGTGGGCTTCACGGAGTAGGAGTTTCATGCGTAAATGCACTGTCGGAAGTGTTGGTGGCTACCGTTCACCGCGATGGCAAAGTGTTTCAGCAGGAGTACAGGCGCGGCATACCGCAATATCCTGTTAAGACCATTGGGCAATCCTCCAAGCGAGGCACTATCATTGATTTCAAGCCGGACTTTGAAATCTTTCCCGTGCTGGAGTACAACTACGTGACTATCTCTACGCGCTTGCGCGAATTGTCGTTTTTAAATCCAGGCATCAAGATACACCTCACCGATGTGCGTGAGAAAGACGAAAAGGGAGAACCTCGTCATGATCTGTTCTTCTCGCAGGGAGGTCTGCGCGAGTTTGTGCAGTACATCGACTCCACCCGTGAGAAACTGATAGCCGAACCGATTTACGTTGAGAACGATAAGGGCTCTTCACCGGTGCAAGTGGCCATGAGCTACAACACGTCATTTAGCGAGAATCTTGTTTCGTACGTAAACAATATCAATACACACGAAGGTGGCACGCATGTGGCTGGGTTCCGCAGGGCGCTCACACGTACGCTGAAGAACTATGCCGACAAATCAGGCCTGCTCGAAAAAGTGAAAATTGAAATCAGTGGCGATGACTTTCGCGAAGGATTAACGGCTGTCATTTCCGTAAAAGTAGCCGAGCCGCAGTTTGAAGGTCAGACCAAAACTAAGTTGGGTAACTCCGATGTGATGGGTGCTGTGGATCAGGCTGTAGGTGAGGCTCTTCAGAACTTTCTTGAAGAACATCCAAAGGAAGCTAAGCTCATCGTCAACAAAGTGATATTGGCTGCCCAAGCCCGCCACGCGGCCCGTAAGGC
>JAIENH010000098.1 GCA_019751475.1 Cyclobacteriaceae bacterium | reverse complement strand
ACTGTTTTTTCTGTAAGTGCCAATTTCACAAACAACTTTGGTTTTAGCTCGAATAATGTTCGCTCTGTTTTTGCTGTTGTGGATGCCCCACCTGCGACAGGCACTCAGGCAGTAGTTAGTACTGTCTTTACAGATGCTTCTGGTCGAGTTACTGGAGTTTCTTTTTCTAATGGAGGTAATTACACGGGTGATGCCGATGGTTTTGTAAATATCGCCATAACTTCCCTTGATGGTGGGTCGGGTGCCTCTATACGGGTTGCGTTGGCGGGTAATTCCTCGGTAAGCACTGCTTATGGAACTCCCGCTAATGTCACTATCACAGCCGGTTCTGGGTACCCTGCAAACAGTAACAACTTTACACTCAATAAGACTGGAAGTGTAGCTGCGTCTTATCAATCATACACCTACATACAAAAGGGTACAGTCTCCATTGCCAATGGCGATTATGGAACAGGTGTTTCAAGACCTAAGCAAGTGCAGTAATCTATTTAGGCATTTTCGCAAAAAGGCTACCTTCGGGTGGCCTTTTGCTTTTACAGCCAATTCAACTTCCGTTTTATATGAAGATATTATTTGCTTTACTCTTGCCAATAATGTTGGCCCTTACTGTCGTAGCCCAAAGCAAGAAAGAAGTTCTTAACTACTACCCCGGCCCTCACACTCAATGGATCAAAAAGACTCCTGCCGAATCAGGCATGAATCCCGCAAAACTTAGTGAAGCCATTTTGTTTTCAAAGACGCACGAAACCAAAAATCCCCGCGACATGGAGGTTAATCACTACCAGACATTTGGTCGTGAGCCGTATGGTTATGGCATTGGCCCATTTAAAGAGCGGGGAGATGTCACTGGTGTGATCTTAAGACATGGCTACATCGTGGCTGAATGGGGCGATCCGCATCGGGTTGACATGTCGCATAGCATTACAAAAAGTTTCTTGTCATCGGTGGTGGGCTTGGCAGTTGATAAGAATCTTATCCAAAGCGTTTATGATACGGTGCGCTACTATGTGCCGCCCATTCTTCCGTATAATCCTATCCTGGCAAACGACAAAGCAACGACTTCATCAAACTCAGTTTGGATCACTCCGTTTGAGAGCGCACACAATCGAAAGATTACATGGGATCATCTGCTCCGTCAAGTAAGCGATTGGGAGGGAACCCTGTGGGGCAAGCCTGACTGGGCCGATAGACCAGGCCCTAAGCCCGAAGAATGGACAACACGAATTCGCATAGAGCCTGGGAAAGTTTATGAATACAACGATGTGCGTGTGAATGCACTGGCGTTAGCTACTCTGGCTATTTGGCGTAAGCCATTGCCGGAAGTACTCAAGGAGAATATCATGGACGTGATTGATGCCTCTTCTACCTGGCGATGGTATGGTTATGAGAATTCTTTTGTGATACTGGATGGAAAGATCATTCAATCGGTGAGTGGAGGTGGCCACTGGGGAGGAGGGATGATTATTAACGCGCGAGACATGGCGCGATTTGGTTATCTCACCCTGCGCAAAGGCAAGTGGAAAGACAAACAAGTTCTTTCAGAAAACTGGGTCAAGATGGCGACTACACCAACGCCAGCGGAGCCAGGCTACGGTTTTATGAACTGGTTCCT
>JAIENH010000527.1 GCA_019751475.1 Cyclobacteriaceae bacterium | reverse complement strand
GCACTACACTGAATACGCAGGTGCCGAGTTGGGTATTTGCTGGTGGAGATGATTCCGTCAAGGCCAGGTTGCGCAACCCTGCTATGCGTACAAAAATCAAAAAAGAAATGTTAGAGAGTCTTAAGAAGAAACTGATTACGAATTACAATTTTGCCGTGGTGGCCTACTACAAGGCCGACACAACCCTTAACGGGAAAAATATTTCTGAAATCAACCTTCTCAAAAAGAGAAAGCCCACTGCGCTGGACGAAGCGGAGACCATTCTTGAGATGGTGGAGAATGGTAGTGCGGGCATGGTGTACTTTAGCATGAATGAAGAAGACCTCATTCGAATCCTTCAATATCCGTTCAATATGTTTGCCTCCGATGCAGGCATCGCCCGCTATGGATCAGGCATGCCGCACCCGCGTGCCTATGGCACCAATGCGAAAGTGCTGGGGCAGTATGTTCGCTTGCGCAGCATTCTCTTGTGGGAAGAAGCTATCAGGCGCATGAGTTCATTGCCGGCCCGCAAATTCAACATCACCGACCGCGGACTGCTGCGGGAAGGTCTTGCAGCCGACATTGTAGTGATTGATCCTGCCACGGTGGGAGATCAGGCTACATTCACCAAGCCTCATGCATACTCCAATGGTTTTCGCTACGTTATTGTCAACGGTCAGGTGACGGGTGAGAACGGCAAGCATACCGGTGTCAGAAATGGGAAGGTGCTGAAAGGAAAGGGTGCACAGTAATAGTTGACGATGTATTCCCATATTAGAAGTCATCTCCTACATTTGTTCTAAAACAAACATAGGAGATGACTTCTATTAACAGCATCTCTAAAACCTCATGAATAGTGAAACGTCATTCCGGCCTTGGAGCCTGCCTTCGCGTAGCCGCTTCGGCAAAGGCTGGCCGGAATCTTGATTTCGCCATTGCACAAGCGGATACCGGAGCAAGTCCGGTATGACGGCAAGGGTTTTTAGAGATGCTAAATCATTCAAATTAACTGAGAAAGATCATAATTTTTTAAGGTTGAAATCCCTACTTTTACTCATAAACCAAACAGAAAAACAGACTTTATGAAAAAGATACTTGTCCCTACCGATTTTTCTAAAACGGCCACCATGGCCACCGATGTAGCGTTTGACATTGCCCGCAAGTCCGGGGCCAGCATCATTTTGTTGCACATTGTAGAAGAGGCTACCGGGGGTTCTTTTAATGTGGAGGGGCAGGTAGCCTATTCCAATATTTCGGAGAAGTTGTTTACGCTGAAGATGATTGAGAAAGGAAAGGCCAGCCTGAAGAAAGTTGTTACCGATCCTAAATATGCAGCCGTGAAAGTAGATGGCGAGATACGCGTAGGTAATCCCTACCACGGTATGCAGACCATCATCACTGAGCAAAAAGTGGATTTGGTGGTGATGGGTACGGCTGGCCGCACGGGGCTGTCCAACATGCTCATTGGTTCCAACACTGAGAAAGTAATACGTAACTCTAAGTGCCCGGTGCTTACCGTGCAGAAGAAACCTGCTTCCAGCGACTATAAGAATATTGTGTATGCCACGGCCATGTCAAAAGATGAGGAGGTTTTCTCCCGCATCGTGAAGCGCACGCAGCAGA
>JAIENH010000518.1 GCA_019751475.1 Cyclobacteriaceae bacterium | reverse complement strand
GCAGATACTTGGCGGCAATCTCTGCGAGGCCGCGCCATAGCACGATGTTGTGCCACTCGGTCACTTCTTTTTTGTCACCTGTGGTTTTGTCTTTGTAGGTCTCTGATGTGGCCATGGTGAAGTTTGCCACCGTAGCACCATTTTCAAGGTTTCTTACTTCTGGGTCTTTGCCCAGCCGGCCAACTAAAATAACTTTATTAACGCCTGACATATCCGTTGATTGGTTTGATTACATCTCGAATGGCCTTCCGGTGCCGATGACACTCGGTTTTGAGGAAGGGGACTACAAAAATACCAAATCCGCTCGACTCTTGTAAAATCTGGTCGAGCTCAGGAGCAAGTCATCGCATCCCGCTACGGCAACCAGTTTTTGTCTTTCAGATAACGCGAGATCAATACGGGCTTGGGTATTTCTGCTATTTGCTTTGCACTTACCCATTTCGCTTTCGCGGAAGACAGGGCAGGAGGAAGTTTTTTCCCGGAAGGAAAACGAAGCGAAATGAATGTTGCGAAAATAATTTGATGCGAAAGAACATGTTTATACGAAGAAGAAACTTCAGGCCTGAGCGTTGATAACATGGAAGGTGAAAAGTGAGATGACAAAATCTTTTTCACGCCAGTTGATCTCTTTTCTTCATGTAGCGGAAAGTCGTGAAGTCCTTTCCAGATGTCTTTACCGGAGCGCTCGTTCATGAGAAGTTTCTTGCCCGCTTCTATCACCCAATAATAGAAGTAACGCTTGGTGATTTTTTGTAATTTCTGTTTCACCGGCAAGTCGCCTTGCATCTGGTGTATTTTCGCATAGCAATGTTTTGCCAAGACACAATCATCGCATTTAGGCTGCTGAGGAGTACAGTGCAAGGCGCCAAACTCCATCACAGCCTGGTTGTGAATGGCCGGCCGGTGAGATGGTATCAGTTCGTTGGCCTTTTTTGCGAAAAACTTTTTTCCTTCCGGGGAAGCTATGTCTTTGGCGATACCAAAGACACGTGAAAGCACACGGTACACATTGCCATCTACCACGGCCACGGGTTCATCAAAAGCAAAGGACGCAACGGCCGCAGCTGTGTAGTCGCCAATGCCCGGCAAGTGCTTCAACGCTGTGAAAGTTTTGGGAAACTTTCCGCCATGATCGTGTACGATCTTTTTTGCGCAAGCATGAAGGTTGCGGGCGCGCGAGTAGTAGCCCAATCCCTGCCAAAGACGTAAAACCTGTTGTTCGTTTGCCTGTGCCAGTGATTTAACATTGGGGTAATGTTGGAGAAATCTTTTGTAGTAAGGCAACCCTTGCGCTACCCGCGTTTGTTGCAAAATGATTTCCGAAAGCCAGATTTTATAGGGATCACGGGTGTTTCGCCAGGGCAACGAGCGGTGGTGGCGCTCATACCAGTCAACGATTATTTCTGAGAAAAGTCCTTCCTTCATTTCATTGATAATCAGAATTTTTCAATATTGTTTTCAAATCCGGGCAGGTAAATTAATTTTGCCGTCCCTGAATCTAAGCATAACCACCCAGAACCGTGACGAAAGCAGACGTAATCAATCAAATAGCCGAGAAGACAGGAATTGACAAAGCCGATGTGTCAACTACCGTAGAAGCCT
>JAIENH010000044.1 GCA_019751475.1 Cyclobacteriaceae bacterium | reverse complement strand
ATTTATTTAGTTTTCTTAATTTTCTTAACGACTTTTTTTGCAGGACTACTCTTTTCAATTGCTTTAGTAAAAGAATTACTGAAAGTTCCAGTATTTGGCTGGATCTCCCGCGCCACGTGCGTGGTAGTAGATCGCAGCAGTAATGAAAGTCGCAAGAAGAGCCTGGGTTTTCTCAAGAAGATTCTCGCCTTGCGCATCTCCATCCTTATTTTTCCTGAAGGCACTCAAAATCGTTCACCTGAAGTTCCTCTGCAACCCTTCTACGATGGTGCTTTTCGAATCGCCATCGAGACACAGCAGCCGCTGCTGCCCCTGGTGGTGCTGAATGCAGGCAAGTTGATGCCGCCTAAGAAATTCTTCATCCAACCCGGCCGGATAAAAATCATCGTGCTGGATGAAATCCCCACCACGGGTCTAACCCTGGATGACGTAGGTGCGCTGAAAGAGAGAGTGTTTGCACTGATTCAATCCACGATCATACGAACAGCAAATTGATTCTCATAACGAAACCATGAAACCCTTTCTATTGATATTTCTTGGCGGAGGTATTGGCAGCGTAGCCCGATTCGCATTAGGCCGTTGGGTCAATGTCTTTCATTCGTCTTCGCTACCACTGGGCACACTTACGGTGAATGTTGTCGCTTGTTTGTTATTGGGCTTCATTATCGGGTTGGCCGATCACCGGCAAGTACTTTCTGCATCAGCCAGAATTTTCTGGACTGTAGGATTCTGCGGTGGCTTTAGCACCTTCTCTACCTTCAGTCATGATAACTTGGACTTACTGCAACAAGGTTTTACATTTTCACTCTTTTTAAACATCGCACTCAGCCTCCTGCTTTGCCTTGGTGCCTCGTATCTGGGGTTGTGGTTGGGCAAATCCATCTAATAGTTACTTATTCCTTTCGGGAATTTAAGTTATCATTGCAATGACCTGAACCCGCTATGAAGGCTTGCCTGATTAGTTTCATTATTGCATGCTGCGCCTGGCCGTCTTTCGGTCAAGGCATCTATCCGCACGTTGTGAATACAGCTGGCTTTGATTGGATAGGCACTAATTTCTACACGACTGTATCGATCGGAGAACCGGCCGTGATTACGCTTGAAGACGGGGCTGTAATTACACAAGGTTTTTTGCAGCCGGCCCGTTACAATCCCTGCGATAAAATCCAGGTGATCTTCTTTCCTAATCCTGCCGTAGCTGACATCGTAGTAGATGCACAAGGGTGTGAAGCCAAAATTGAGTCGCTGGAGTTTTATAATTCCTGGGGCCAATTGATGACGGTGATGAAACGCCCGCTTGACAACAAAATAAATCTCGGCAATCTTTCACCTTCCTTGTATTATGTGAAGGTTATTTTATCACGAGGCGACCCTCAAGTCATTAAAATTATTAAAGTATCGAACTGATGAATTGAAATTACTCTACAAGAATTTTTACTGGGTAATACCAGATTACTTAAAAATTATTAACGGATGAAAAAGATTAGTCTACTGTTTGTGCTGATGGTCTGCTATATGATTAGCAAGGCGCAAATACCACAAGGCATCAACTACCAGGGTGTTGCACGCGAAGCTTCGGGCACACCCATCGCCTCAAAAACT
>JAIENH010000507.1 GCA_019751475.1 Cyclobacteriaceae bacterium | reverse complement strand
GTATACGTATTCGAATTTACTTTCATCGTCCGCCCAAATAGCCAGCCATATTCTGCAAGGAAAGAATGATCTGCAGGAGGCCCGCGTGGCCTTCATGGTGAAGCCTGGATTTGAATATGTTTCGACCTTGTGGGGAATTTGGTGTGCAGGTGGTATTGCAGTGCCGCTATGTCTTGACCACCCGTTGCCTTCATTGCAATATGTGCTGGAGGATACAGGTGCTAATGTGGTAATCGTATCTGAAGATCTTCAGTCAATTTTGAAAGATTGGTGCGAGGAAAGAAACATTCAATTGATCATCGTTGAAAAAATAGTTGATGGACCTTCCGCTACTTCTTTTCCAGTAATTGAAGCGCAGAGGCGTGCCATGATTTTGTACACAAGCGGCACTACCAACTTGCCAAAAGGGGTGGTGAGCACGCATGAAAACCTTGAAGCCCAAATTTCTACGCTTGTTGATGCCTGGCAATGGAAGGCAGATGATCAGATACTTTGTGTCTTGCCACTGCATCATGTGCATGGTATTGTTAACGTAGTTTGCTGTTCGCTGTGGGCAGGAGCATGCTGCGAGTTTCTTTCTCATTCGTTTTCACCCCATGATGTTTTCTCTGTCTTCCTACAAGAGCGCATCAATGTCTTTATGGCTGTACCAACAATTTACTTTAAGCTGATTGCTTATTGGGAGGGACTTGACATTGAGCAACGACAACTCATATCCGCTTCACTTAAAAAATTTCGATTGATGGTCAGCGGCTCTGCTGCGCTTCCAGTCTCTGTTATGGAAAAATGGAAAGCTATTAGCGGACATACTTTGTTAGAGCGATACGGCATGACAGAGATGGGTATGGCCATCAGCAATCCCTATGAAGGAGAGCGAAGGCCTGGCCATGTAGGGAAGCCGTTACCTGGTGTGCAAATCCGGCTATATGATGAAGGAAAGCCTGTTGTAAATGGCCCCGGAGAAATCCAAGTGAAAGGAAAAAATGTATTCCACGAATATTGGCAGAAACCGGAAGCTACCGCAAATTCATTTACACCGGATGGTTGGTTTAAGACAGGCGACATTGCGGAGTTAAATCAAGGCTATTACAAAATTCTCGGGCGCGATTCGGTAGATATCATTAAGTCGGGAGGGTATAAAATCTCAGCGTTAGAAATTGAAGAGGCGCTACGGCAACATGGTAGTATAAAAGATTGCAGCGTGGTCGGCATTGAGAATGAAGAATGGGGAGAACTGGTGGCTGCTTGTTACGTGAGCGATGTGCCTTTGGAAGCTTCGCTCTTGACGCAATGGCTAACAGAAAGAATTCCGCGATACAAAGTGCCTCGTTTGTACATGCACGTGGCAGAACTTCCGCGCAACGCTATGGGTAAGGTAGTTAAGAATGAACTTAAGAATTATTTCAAGAAGATATGATTATTTACGGTGTAGGAATATTAGCCGCTTGTTTCTTGCTAGGGCAATTTGTTGGTGAATTGTTGGGCCGACTTCTTGGCATTAATGCAAATGTGGGAGGAGTTGGCTTTGCCATGATTGCCTTGATTTTATTGAGCGAATGGATGAAGAAAAAAAAATTGATGAATGACATCTCATCTGGCGG
>JAIENH010000438.1 GCA_019751475.1 Cyclobacteriaceae bacterium | reverse complement strand
GTGATTGAAATTGATGGAGCCAAAGTGTCCATGGCGGGAGATTTTTACCAGACACTTGTGTACGTGGAGACTCCCGGAAACATTGTTCAGTTTATTGAGAAGTCGATGGACTGCGATGAAATTACATTCCGCAAAGGCAAATCAAATTTTATTGAAGTAAAGGCGAATAAATTTCTTGCGAATGAGCTTTGCAAAGAACTGCTCAGCATGGACGAAGTATTGTTCATCAAAAAAATGAACCCAGTCCTTCCGGTGATGTCGAGGAAAGACCTTGCTGTGCCGTTTATCACCAGCGAAGAAATGTTGGAGTTCAACAAAGATAAAAATCACGAGTTGTGGGAGCTTGCGGTGGATTATGAAAGCATGCGCGGCAATATTTCGAGGGAAGAGGTGTTTGAAAAGATGCGGGCCATCGTGCAGATTATGCACAACTCCATTGAACTCGGCCTGAAGGGCACGAAGTATGCTGACCGCATTTTTGGTGCTCAGTCAGTTGGATTTCAAAAGCAGATGAGTGACAAGAAGTTGGTGGAGGGAGATATTCTCAACCAAGTGATTCTCTATACGTCCGCGATGATGGAAGTAAAAAGTTCGATGGGTGTTGTCGTTGCCGCACCTACGGCAGGCTCGTGCGGAGCGTTGCCCGGAGCGGTAATTGGCATCAGCTCTTCGCTTGGGTTATCGCAAGATGAGATGGTAAAAGCGATGCTCGCAGCCGGTATCATTGGTGTGTTTATCGCTGCACACGCTACGTTTGCTGCAGAAGTTGGAGGGTGCATGGCCGAGTGTGGTTCCGGTTCTGGAATGGCGGCCGCTGGAATCGTGGGCTTGAAAAAGGGAACGTTGAATCAATCTATCGCTGCGGCTTCCATGGCTTTGCAATCTTCATTGGGCATGATTTGCGACATGATTGCCGACCGTGTAGAAGCACCTTGTTTGAACAGAAATGTGATGGCCGCTACCAACGCCATCTCGTGTGCCAACATGGCCTTGTCTGACTACAATCATTTGATTCCGCTTGATGAAGTGATTGAAACGATGAAGAAAGTGGGCGATGCGATTCCCAATACCTTGCGATGCACAGGCCTGGGCGGATTGGCCATCACGAAGACAGCGAAGAAGATTGAGGCCATGCTCGCCAAAAGCGAAGAGGAGCGGAGCAAAACATTTTTTAAAGTCTGTTGATTTCTAGGCTTAGGTGTCCTACACCTTCTTTGATTGAATTAACAGGTGTAGGACACCTATTTATTTGATGCATAATACAAATAGAAAACACCAACCGATTCCCTACTAATTCTATAAATGCTGACCATCGTTTGGGTTTCTCTGATTCTATTGGCCGTTTGGTTCTGCACCGTTTTAGTCAGAGATTTTTTAGCGCACCGAAACAATCTTGAAAACAGCAGCTGGCTTAAAACTTCAGTGATTGGCTTTGTGGTCAATTTCTTTGATGTGCTTGGCATCGGTGCCTTTGCTCCACAGACCGCCTTATTAAAATTCACGAAGCAAACGGAAGATAAGCTGATACCCGGCACCATGAATGTTGCTAATACGCTGCCGGTATTGCTTCAAGCATTTATATTCATCAACA
>JAIENH010000164.1 GCA_019751475.1 Cyclobacteriaceae bacterium | reverse complement strand
TATCGATACGCTTAGTGATGTATTCCGATCTCTTTAAATGACTTGGGCTTAACATCTCCCCGGTCAATTCGAAAACCAACTCCTCCACCAACAAACAAAAATGATGAGCCAAGTGCCCAGCGCTTGCCAGCATATATGTCGAATTGGAAGCGAGGAGCCACCAGGTAAGTAATACCTCCATCAAATGAAAAATTGGTTCGTTCTTCCCACGTGCGAAGAGTATACCCCTCCACAAAATAGCCAAGCCTGTGCGTGTGCAAAAAACTTAATGACGCAGAGAGGAGTATCCGTTTTTCACCCGACCCAATCCAATAAAAACCCAGGTTATAATTAAGGAAAACCTGGCGGTGAAATGTATTGTTGAACAGAAGCAGAAAATCGTAGGTCCAACCGGAGAGCGGACTCGCATCATCGCGACCACTGAGGTAGTTTACTTCCGGTTGAATGGCGATGGCGGGACGAGCGCCCTTCTCCTCTGCGATGCGATGCTTCACTGAACCAGAGAATCCTGAAAGCCGCTCGTTTTGAGCACTCTCGGCAGAGTCGATGCGGACAAAATAAGTACCAAGCCTTAACTCCGTTTTTTTTCCCAGCCCTGTGCGCAACATGAAGTTTGGCAGATACAACTCACTTGCGCTGGTATTTTTATCATACTCCATGCCCATCTCTATCTGGTAGTGCCCGGGGCGCACCGTTACCGGCAAATTAGATACGTCCGGACGATCGATAGAAAGATTCTCAAATGGTTGGTTTTCCTGCGCACCCGCACCCCTGCCGATCAACAACACTAAAAAAATAACGGCAAAGCGAACTAAGACAGTCACGCAACTTGAAAATAGTACGCTTCCGGCCAGCCGACAATAAGGCTTGTTTTTGCCTTCATCCAGCTTATACACATGAAGCAAATCCCAAATTTGTCACGAGCCTTCATAATCTTCAAAGTCGTGATCTTTTTCTTCTTCAATGGTATGACTGGTTCTGTTTTTGTACCACAAATAATAAATGGCTGGTAACGTAACCAAGGTAAGGATGGTGGCTGAAATTAAACCGCAAATCACTACAACGGCCAGCGGTTTTTGTGTTTCAGATCCAATTCCGCTGGATAGGGCTGCTGGCAAAAGACCAAGTCCGGCCATGAGTGCAGTCATCACTACTGGGCGCACGCGACTCATAGCCCCTTGTATAATGGCATGAACAAGTGGAACGCCCATGTGTACATATTTATTAAAGACAGCCACAAGAATAACTCCATTTTGAACGCACACGCCAAATAAGGCAATAAAACCCACCCCAGCCGAAATACTAAAGTTTATACCCGTAAAAAACAGGCCGAGTATTCCACCGATGAGCGCAAACGGCACATTAAGCAATACAATCGAAGCATCACTGATGGAGTTAAACATAAAATAAAGCCACATAAAAATGAGCAGGATGGAAATAGGCACTACAATTTTCAATTGATTGGTAGCGCGCACCTGATTTTCAAATTCACCATTCCACGTCATGGAGTAGCCTCTGTCAAGCTTTATTTTTTCATCTACCTTTTTTTGCGCTTCTGCAATAGTGCCACCCAAATCACGCCCAC
>JAIENH010000003.1 GCA_019751475.1 Cyclobacteriaceae bacterium | reverse complement strand
GTACAAGGCTTCCTAAAAAATAATCAGAACTGCCCGGCACAGACGTAATTAGGTGTGAGAGGAATCCTCCTGTGCAACTCTCGGCCACTGACAAGGTCAGTTTCTTTTCACGAAGAGTATTTCCGATCACCACTTCGAGCGGATCGTCACCATAGCCATAGATGTATTGACCAATGTGCTCCTTTACATTTTCGACAAGTAATTCGGTTTCTTGTTTTAATGTATCAAGCGAATCACCAAAGCTGGTCAATCGTAGCTTCACTTCACCCAGGCTCGGTAAGTAAGCAAGCTTCACGTGCGGAGGAAGGGTTTTCTCCCAGCCAGAAATTTTCTCTGCCAGAAACGATTCGCCCTGCCCTGCTGTGCGAATTACCTTATGGTAGATCACCGGAGTCTTGAAAGTCTCTTTGAGTTTTGGAATGACGCGCTCGGTCATCATTTTTTTCATCTCATGCGGCACCCCCGGCATGGACATGAAGATCTTACCATTTTTATTAAACCACATACCCGGTGCCGTGCCGATAGGGTTGGTAATCTTTTCGCAGGCACGCGGCAAGGCTGCCTGCTGCCGGTTTATTTCCGTCAACTCACGACCACGGCTCTTAAAAAATTCCGTCACCTCTGCCAAGGCCTCCTCGTTCATCACCAAATCGCAATTAAAATATTTGGCCAAGAGTGGCTTCGTCAGATCATCGCTTGTAGGTCCGAGTCCTCCTGTGATAAGAATAATGTCGGCTCGTTTTTCTGCTTCCGCGAAAGCAGTTAAAATCTCAGACTCCTGGTCACCCACGGTAGTTTTTCGAATGACTTTGATCCCTACTTTATCGAGCTCTACGCTCATCCACTGCGAGTTGGTATCTACAATTTGTCCATAAAGTATTTCATCACCGATGGTGAGTAATTCGGCCAGTATAGTTTGCATCTGTCTATTTAAAACCTAAATATACTTGACATTTTATCACGGCCAATTCCATTAACTTAGTACCATGAACAAACAGCGCTTTTCTGTGGCCGACCGTCAAGTAGAAATTTATTTGCAAGGGTTTGCCGGTAAAAAGCCACTTGTACCTGTGGACTGGCGGGTGCTGGAAGCCAAGGCCCAAGCCGCTATGTCACCCGAAGCGTTTGCTTACATCGCAGGAGGTGCCGGCAACGAAAGCACCATTGCCTCTAACCGGTCGGCATTTGAAAAGTATAAAATAATTCCACGCATGCTGCGGAATGTGAGTGAGCGGGATGCCAGTATTGAGTTGTTCGGACAAAAAATACCATCACCCATTTTGCTTTCTCCTGTGGGCGTTTTGGAAATGGTACATTCAAAAGCTGATGTCGCAGTGGGTAAGGCAGCTGCTTCTTTGGGGTTACCTTATATTTTTAGCAACCAAGCGAGCAAACCCATGGAAGAAGTAGCTGCCGCTATGGGCGATAGTCCGCGGTGGTTTCAACTCTATTGGAGTAAGTCCAATGATCTGGTAGCAAGCCTTGTGCAGCGAGCCGAGAGATGCGGATGTTCTGCAATTGTTGTGACACTTGATACAACGTTGCTAGGTTGGCGCACCCGTGATCTTGAACTCGCCTATCTTC
>JAIENH010000547.1 GCA_019751475.1 Cyclobacteriaceae bacterium | reverse complement strand
GCAGTACCTCTTAGGCTCATTAAAATTGATGGAGTATTATCATCATATTGGCCACCGTCTGCATTTACAGCAAAATCAGATTTTAACAACTCTTTGTTGGCTTGTGCAAAGCTTCTGAAATTAGGACTGCCCGACTCTTCCTCACCTTCAAATACAAATTTTACGTTTACGGGTAGGGTACCATCTGTTTTCAGCATCGCTTCCACAGCCCAAATACTAATCATCACACCACTTTTATCATCACTTGCCCCACGGCCAAATATTTTTTCGTCTTTTACCACTGGGGCAAATGGCGGTACTACCCATTCCGATTCTTTAACGGGCTGTACATCATAGTGGGCATAAATTAAAACCGTGGGTTTGCCTGGTGCTTTGTCCCAACTACCAAATACGATGGGTTGCCCGTCTGTTTGTATTACTCGAGCAGTAGGTATGCCGATGGATTTTAGTTTGGTAACGATCCAATCAGCCGCTCTGGCCACATCTGCGTTGTGAGCGGGTATCGATGAAATACTTGGAATAGATATGAGTTCCATAAACTCTTTTAAATGCGCTTCGTTAGTATTGTCAATGTATTTTTCATACGATGACACGGATGTTTTTACTTGCTCTGTTTTTTTCTTTTGTGCCAAAAGCTGAAAAGAAAACACGGTGAGCAATGCGACTACTGTAAGGATTTTGGCTATACTTTTATTCATGATTTTTCTATTTCGCTTTTTGATTGGTGAATCTTCGATTTTATTCTTTGACAAACGTTTATTCGCAAGACGCAGTTTTTATTATGCCTTATCGAAGGCAATAGAAATTTTCTTATACATCATTCGTTCTTTTAACTCTCATACACCCACTTGCCACCCGTCATGGTACGTTCAATAGGAATAGAAATTAATGTTGATGTGTCTTCTTTAAATGGATTGCGGCCAAGTACAACAAGGTCAGCCAGTTTTCCTGTTTCTAAAGTTCCTTTTATTTTTTCTTCAAAAGAAGCATAAGCTCCGTTGATAGTGCCAATTTTAATGGCTTCTTCTACCGTAACTTTTTGATTGGCTCCCCAAACAGTTCCTTTCATATCTGTTCTTGTAACGCTTGATTGTAATGCCATCATCGGTTCAAAAGGCCCTGGCGGATAATCAGATGCCTGTGTGGGTCGAATACCAGCACTTAAAAAACTTCTTAACGCAAACATATTTTTCAACCGTTCTTCACCGTAAGCTTTCATTTTTTCACCATGATAATAGACATACGTTGAGAACGGAGTGGGTATTACACCCAATGTTTTCATCCGTTGAATGAGGTTGTCATTAATCATCGTGCAGTGCTCAATTCTGAACCGTGGGTCTTTCTTTGGATTTTCTTTATGAAGCCGTTCATACAACTTTAATGTCAGGTCAATCCCTACATCGCCATTAGCATGAATACCAATTTGCCAGCCGGCATCATACGCTTTCTTTGCATCAGGATAGAGTTGTTCATCGTCCATTACTATAATACCATAATCATTTGGCCTGCCTGTGTAGGGTTGCGATAATCTGGCCGTGCGTTCAGAAATAGAACCATCGCACACCATCTTCATTCCTCCAATTT
>JAIENH010000693.1 GCA_019751475.1 Cyclobacteriaceae bacterium | reverse complement strand
GGTGCCATCGGCGTTGATGGTATAGACGTGTTGGCCTACACCAGGAGTTGCGCGCATAAATACAATCTTTGTTCCATCAGGAGAGTAGTGTGCTTGAACACTAAAGCCGTTTGCGAGTGCCGGCACAACCACGACACGATTTGATCCATCTGTAGAACTCATGGTCATAATCTCCGTAGTGGGGACTCCGCCGTTTGGGTCTTGAGCAACCACATGGGTGAATATAATCTTTGTTCCGTCTGGAGAATAACTTGGTCGGACATCTTGTCCTGGGGTCGGAGACAATCTTCGTGCATTCTTGCCGTCTGCATTCATTACATAAATACCAACGCCATTTTCAGATCGTTGGTAGGCAATCTTTGTTCCATCAGGTGACCATGTGGGGAAGCATTCGCCGCTCCCACAACTTGCAAGCTTTATTACTTCTGTTCCGTCTGCATTCATCCTGTAGACAAAATTCTCGTCATCTTCTCTGACCACATACGCGATGACGCCTTTAATCGATTTCGTCGCTGAGGGGCTTGTGGCTGTTGGTGCGTTAGTTGTTTTGTTAAATATATAAAATGCGCCGCCAGCACAGATTGCAACAAGAAGTATGAATACAATGAGTTTTTTCATAGCAAAACAATAGCATGAACATATGATGCAAAAGGAGAAGCCACCCAAAAGGGTGGCTTTTTCATTTCTTTACCGGAGCCGCTCGAATACCTCAATGAAGGCTTCTATTTCCTCAGTCCCTTTTTTGGTCACTGAGAAGAGGCTGCGGGCCTTTTTACCTTCAGGACGAACAGTGATTGAGGCCATTAAGTTCTTTCTCTTTAACCGACTCAGGCAGACAGAGACTTGGGCGAGAGAGCGCTCAACTCCAGCGACTGAAAGTACTTTAGCGATGTTGGCGCAGTTCGCCTCTTTTCGAAGACGGCGAACAGTGAGCAATACAAGCAATTCAAAGCAATGAGGTAAGTTTTTCACAAGACACCTCGTGGTTGGTCTGGGGCAGACTCTACATAACGAGTAGATTAAAATCAACACAAAAGGAACGGCCACCCTTTCAGGTGGCCGGACTCATTTCTTCACCGGGAAGAATTGGATAGGGAAGGAAGTTGGCCAGATGATAACTCTTCCTGAAAGATTTTCCCCACTGCGCCTTAGGGTAAATATGAAGGTCATGCCACTGTCTTCATCGCGATGCCTGAAGCTCAATGTTCCTCTCTCCAAAACCGCTACGCCGCTGACTGTCTTCCCGCGAACACTGATCGTGTAGTTGCACCCGTGGGTGAACTCCAAGTCAATCTGTACATCGTAGGGATTATGCCGGTGCCCTACAATCTCAGCACATGAGGTGATGGGCTGGGTTTCCGGGTCTTTGTTTTGTGCGTGGGCAGCCCCTGTAAAAAGGATAGCCGCACACACAATTGCATATGCACGCATAGGCCACTCCATGCAAAAGGGTTCAACTGACTGTATCAAATATTGTTTTCAACCTAAGGTCAAGAAAATCGCTTTGTGCTCCCGGTAGGAATCGAACCTACATTACAAACTCCGCAAGCTTGCGTCCTATCCATTGAACGACGGGAGCGATT
>JAIENH010000107.1 GCA_019751475.1 Cyclobacteriaceae bacterium | reverse complement strand
CATTTAAGATAGACGTTTCAGGATGCCAGTCCTTACTTGCTTCTACATGACTCACGCTCGCCCGTTCACCCAGTAAAACTTCCCTAAGCTCGGCTACGCGGTCGTCTTCAGCCTTCATCACTTTCTTGAGTGCGAATTCCATTTCGCGATAGGTCATCTCATCAAACATCACATCCACACCCAGTTGCCCATCATCAATCCAGTCGGGCAGTTCGTCTCCGTTGAGGGTGATCACCATCACGTTTTCACTGATGTAATTGACCACACCGCTGACGTGTTCTTTCTCCGGTTTGCCGGAAGCATTGCAAAAGACATTGACCGATTTTCCACTTTGAAACGCGTGGGGCTGGTCGAGATGCGTGGCGCGCTCTACCTCAATGATGTTTCGCTCGCCCGTGCCGATGTAGTCGCGCTTCAGTCGCACGGGGTACCACGTAGTGCCTTCCTGCGTCCGCTGAGGCAACGATCGCAGCAATACCTTCTGGCGGTAGTACTCGAGGTCGGCCTGACGCTCCAGGCGTAATAGCTCCAGCGTGTGTGCTAACTGATCGTGCGAAGACATGGGCCGCAAAGATAGCTTGCGGTGCTAAAGAATCTTGTGAAGGCCGTACACATACAGTCCAGCCAGTACACCTTGCAGCGTTCCCCAGGCTACATCCAGCAGGGCGATCCACAGCGGCCACCCTTTCACAAATGAGAGGTTGGTGAAATCATAGGTGGCATAAATCACAAAACCAAGAAAAGCGCCACTGAGCACAGCTGTTATGAGACGATTGTCCAATTGCAAAAAAGCAACAATCACCACACTCAGTCCTGTGGATATTACTACTTGGGCAATCAATCCCATGGGGATGTTAAACATGATTTTTCCTTCGGGGTCGAGCTGGGCGAGGTGCCCCAGTGTTTGCCGGTACCAGCGAGCGGCAATCACCGCTAGCCACAGGTAGTCCAGCAAGACGAAGAGTACAACAGAGATGCCTGCGATTTTTAGAAACTTGAGTGTGAAGAGTGTTGCCACGGGGGTGAATTTTTTAGTGAAGAATTCGATTTTCGGAACGGATTTTTACCGCTGCTCAAAACCACAGCCGGTAAAGTGTGAAATTTAGTAGATTTCAGTATTCATTTTCAATTCTATTTTATGCGATGGGTATTTGTAGGCTTGGTTATCTCTCTGTCGGCACAGGCGCAGACGTATGACCTCGTCATCCGCAACGGAAAGATCATAGACGGCACCGGCAACTCGTGGTACTATGCTGATGTGGCGGTGAAAGATGGTGTTATCTCCGCCATCGGCAAAGGCACAAACTGGTCTGCCAAGCGCATCCTTGACGCGACAGGACTGATTGTGGCACCCGGCTTTGTGGATGTGCACACGCACATTGAAGGCAACGATCTGAAAGTGCCAACGGCTGGTAATTTTATTCACGATGGTGTGACTACAGTGGTCACCGGCAACTGCGGTATCTCGCGGGTGGACATGGCCCGGTACTTTCGACAGTTAGATAGTGTGAAGACATCCATCAACGTGGCGTCATTGGTGGGGCACAACGATGTGCGGAAGTCAGTGATGGG
>JAIENH010000659.1 GCA_019751475.1 Cyclobacteriaceae bacterium | reverse complement strand
ATTCTTCCCTTTTAAAAATGCCTGAAAGAATAATTCCAAATCAGACAGGGAAGTATAGAGTGATGTAGCGGCTAGTGATGTGTAGCGGTAATGAGCAGCCTTGCTTCCATCACTGTTGTAAAATTCTGCCAGCGCAAAACGTGATGAATCTTCCCACACATAAGAAGAGTGCAGCATGTTTAAAGGAATAAAAATGTTTTGCTTCATGTAAGAAGCAAAGGATTGTCCGCTTACTTCTTCTACCAGCAGTTGCAAGAGTGTATAACCACCGCCTGAGTATTTAAACTCACTGCCGGGTTTCATGCCAACGCGCACTTCACCGCTGATACCTTCATCTGCATCGGCTGCTTTGGTTAAGGATTGTTCTATGGATTGTACTTGTGAGGCTGTTTCAAAACCTGAATAGCCAAGTCCATCCGTAAGTCCAGCCATATGACTCAACAATCTCCGCACGGTCACTTCTTCGTTGTCGAATTCACTGGGCGGTAATTGCCACCGCGCTAAGTACTTGCTTACTGGGGCATCTAAATCTAGCTTCCCATATTCTACCAGCTTCATGATGCCAACGGCAGAAACCCATTTACTCAATGATGAAACCTGGAACACCGTATTTCTATCCACGGGTTTTCCTGCCGAATAAAATTTTTCATATTCAACAATGCCGTCTTTCATGATGGCCATGGCAAAGTTTCCCACGAATTGTTTATTCACTTCCGCGTCAACAGCTTCCAGAAAGGATGCAGACGTAGCTGATTTAGCAATGGGTTGATGAAACCAACCACCTACCGTACCAAAAAGGGCAATGCCAGCCCATAGCAGCATCAACAGAACAGCGCCTAAAATGTAGAGGAGTATTCTTTTCATAGCTTAAATAATTTAATAGTTATCTATTGTATGCTATCCAAAAACGCATACACCTTATCAAAGTGATTAAGCGGTTCAATGTGCGTACCCTTCACTATAATGTGTTCATACCGGTGCGCAAAGTTTTTTCGCTTCAATCGCTCCACCAGTTGTTCCGACATTTTTGTAGCAGGCCATTGCTCATCTTCATCAGCTGAAAGAATCAAAATAGGGCCATTGATCTTCTCTACTTCAATTTCGGCTTGTGCCACAGCCTTTGTGTTTTCGAGCATGATTGAAAACGCACCAAGCAAATCACCCTGCAAAGCAGGCCAAATCGTTTTGAAGGGAGCAGGTACATACGTAACTTCTTGATTGTTGTACATCCACGAAGAGGTATTGGCCGATAATGTAATAGCCGGAAAACTGACATGGGAAGTTGAAAGCGCAATCACTCCTTTGAAACATGCATACCGACTGGCCAGGTTCAGCACCAGTTCACCTCCCTTGGAAGCACCCATTAAAAAAATACGAGCCGTATCGATTTGTGGTGTCTGTCTTGCAATACTTCGAATAGTATCAGCAATCGCGTTGAGCGAAATACGGTCGAGCGAGCTTGGTGAGTTCTCCGTTTTGAAATAGCCGATGGCGAGCACGGCAAACCCATGCGCCAACAATGAATCGCGTTTGTCTTTCAAATATCTTCGCTCCCAGTCATTCCC
>JAIENH010000066.1 GCA_019751475.1 Cyclobacteriaceae bacterium | reverse complement strand
GGATGCGATCGCCCAGCAAGTCACCTCCGGTCTTTCGTTTGGATGGATCTACGGAAATAATCCCCAGACGCTTGTCTTTGAAATCAATCAGAAATCTTCGCACCAATTCGTCCACCATCGATGACTTACCGGAGCCACCGGTGCCCGTAATTCCGAGTACAGGAGTTTTTGATTTTTCTGCTTTCTTGCGAATGGTTTCAAGAACGTCTTTGTGCTGATCGTAATAATTCTCAGCACCAGAAATTAATTGAGCAATCATCCGGTGATTCTCAACCGTTAATTCACCCTCATCAATTTTTTGACCTGTAGGAAAATCACTTCGCTTCACCAGGTCGTTGATCATGCCCTGCAGGCCCATCGCCCGGCCATCGTCAGGGGAGTAGATTTTTTCAATGCCATACTCCATCAATTCTTTTATTTCTTCAGGAAGTATCACGCCACCACCACCAGCAAAAATCTTGATATGACCGGCTCCCTTTTCGTGGAGCAGATCGTGCATGTATTTGAAATACTCATTGTGCCCGCCCTGGTAGCTCGTCATAGCGATGGCTTGCGCATCTTCCTGAATGGCGGTATTGACGACTTCCTCCACACTTCGGTCGTGCCCCAGGTGAATTACTTCACAGCTTGTAGCCTGAATGATCCTGCGCATGATGTTGATGGCGGCATCGTGACCGTCAAATAGACTGGCGGCCGTAACAATCCGCACTTTGTTGACAGGTTTGTAAGGCTGCGCAGGTTCGTGGCCTGCAAGATTTTTCTTTTCCGTTTTCTCCGGTGTGACGGTTTCCTGGCTCATGCGGACGTGAAATTTTTTAATTCACGTCAAAAATACGGAGAAGGCCGAGAAGTAGCTAACGGGGGTTAGGCCAGGTTAACGAGCCCGTTTCAACTCAAAAATGAGCGAATCGGTGTTTCTTTTTCCCGACAAGGTCATCACGCTGTCGCTTGTAAACTGATAATGAAAAGTTGTGTATAAGCCTGAAGATGAAACCAGCGTAAATTACAAAGTACCTTTTAATTTTTGACGCCTCAACTTTCGCTGCAATGTCCAGAAATCACGACCATAGCTTACAAAAATCTCGTCTCCTTTTCTTATAGTACGGGTAGCCTCGATAAAGCATTGATCGCCATAGGTGAGGTACTCTGCATTATTGCGCTTGCCGGCAATGCGCGAGAGACCGGCAGCATCATTGGCGTATCGGCCCATCGCTTTCTTATAGGGCTGTGCGTCAATAGCAGTAGTTCGGTTTAGTCGTAATAAATAGCCATTGTGACCGTCTTCTTTTTTTGCCTCCCGCCATGGTAAACGCCTTCCCTTGTACTCTACAATCCGATCACCTTTACGAAACCTTTTTTTCGCAAACAGCCCCAGTCCTGCACCTGGTAGTGTAGATTTTTTTATGAGGAGGTATTTTTCGAAGGGCATTCGGAAAATTAGTAAATTGAGATGTTTACCCAGCCTATTGACTTAAAGTATATCTCTTATCACTAGTGTTTTGATGTTTTTATAAATTTTTCATTGAAATTATTGATTGTGTTGGAGTTACGGGTGTTTCTGTCC
>JAIENH010000264.1 GCA_019751475.1 Cyclobacteriaceae bacterium | reverse complement strand
GAGTCTATGTGCATTGCTTCAGTCGGCTTTAGCCGATACTAAACCCTTCGGCTTTTAGCCGAAGGTAGTTCAGTTCTATTAAAGCCGCCCTTCATTTTTTCTTTTTCTCTCTCACCACATCTTCATAAGCCGCTTCCAATCCAGCCTGTATTACCGCAGTCTCTGCTTTCGAAATTTCAAAGGTAGTCCAGCCGCTAAGGCCCCACTTGTTGGGCACAGGATAAATGGATTTGGCATCCAGCGAGCAAAATGCTTTCTGGTCGGCAACGGTAAGTTTCATGTTCACTGTTTTCGGCTTCGTGCATCGTGGCGAAGATTCTTTTCTTAATGACTTTAAAAGCTGCCCGGTCGAAATGTGGGTTTTCTTCTGTGCCGGGAAAGGAGAGGGCCAGGTCTCTGAATTGTTGTGGTGTCACGCAGGCTAAGGTATTTAAAAAAATTGAGGCCAAGGCGTCTTGACACTTTGGAGGTGTCTGACGCCTCAAGGCTTTAGTTTTGGGATAGCTTCTAAATACTTTGATGTGCCATTTACTCCTGACATAGCGCTGTCACCGGATTCACATACTTTTGAAGAAATTACATCAAATGAAACTTCACACCACCAACTACCAAAACACCTTTATCGAAGTAGCCGAGGATTGCCTTGTGACGGCTGCCGAGATACCACCTCTAAAAGGCGAGGAGAAGACCGTGGCCGTTATCCAGTTTGAAATGATGTCCGATAAACCTTATGTCTACACGTCCGATGATGTGATCTTCCAGGTGTATGCCTACAAAAGCAAGATCAAAGGCAAATCGCAACTGGCATCGGAGCGCGAGAAGTTTTATTCCAAAGGCCAGCCCTGCCTTCGCTCTTCACCGTTGACGAAGCGCTACGGCTGGGGCGTGCACAACGATGCGCAGGGCAAAATCGCCCTCTACCCCGTTAATTCACCTGAATACAAAAAGTTTGCAAAGGACAAAACGCTGCAACACGTAAAGGCAATGAGATCCAAAAGAGCGTAAAGCCTTCTATTCAGATAAAGCAGATTGGAAATCTGTGTTTATCTGTGGTTCGGGATTGAAAATCCCGAACAGTTGATTATTAATCCCAAACAGCTGAGCTTTATTTTGGTCGAGGTAAGGTGTCCTACACCTCCGAGGTGTAGGACACCTCAACATTCATGACATTACTGCCTGCAGGTTGTTGAACTCAAACTCCACATCGTTTTTCATATCCACCTGGATGACGGCATCTTTCACAATGCTGCCGGCCAGAATTTGCTTTGAGAGTTCATTTAAAATCTCACGCTGCAACACGCGCTTCAGCGGACGGGCGCCAAATTGTGGATCGAAGCCCAGTTTCGCCAGCCGGTCTTGCGCCTTTTCCGTGATCTCCAAATGAATGCCAGCCTCAGCCAGGCGCTTTTGAATGGAGCTTACCTGGATAGCCACAATTTTGCGCACATCTTTCCGCGCCAGCGGTCGGAACATCACGATCTCGTCAATGCGGTTGATGAATTCTGGTCGTACGGTTTTTCGCAACTGATCCAGCACCTGCGCCTTCGTATCTTCCATCACTTC
>JAIENH010000511.1 GCA_019751475.1 Cyclobacteriaceae bacterium | reverse complement strand
TTCGCTTCATACAAAATTATTAAACTAAAGTCTTCGCCTAAAGGCGAGGGATTTTCCCCCAGATACAGACATTAAGTTTTTAAAAGACCAAGATTTAAAACTAATACTCACTTTTGATAATTACGCCAGAAGACAAAAAATGGAAATTCAAGAACTCAACTTAACTATTGAGTATTGAAGCTTGAAGCTTGAAGTAATAGACTAAACCCATTATGCATAAAAAGCAAAACCTGCCCACTAAAATCTGCACCGTTTGCGGTCGCCCGTTTACATGGCGCAAAAAATGGGAAAAGGTTTGGGATGAAGTGAAATACTGTAGCGATCATTGCCGAAGCAATCGTATCAAAATCAAAAGCGGTCTATAAACGAGCAGGTCAAGTGGTATAAGCGAGGTTGGTACAGATTTACCGTAAATGCCTGTACAAAAATGGAGATCTCAACACGCTTTCTTACTTTCGTAACAGCTACCGTTTTATCTTATCGCACCCGTTATGCCAACGATCAATTGGAAGAAAGAAATCAAGCCGCTCCTAAAGAAGTATAAAGGCAAGAAGCACCCCTTAGCTTACAACAATTTTTATGAGTTGCTCGTGATGGTGGTGTTGTCAGCACAAGATTCAGACCGACATATTAATAAACTGGCGCCTGAATTGTTTGCTGCGTTTCCGGATATGAAAGCCTTGGCCCGGGCCAATGAAGAGTCGTTGCACACCTACATCAGCGGTGTTCGTAATTACCGCAACAAAACCAAGTGGCTGCTCACCTTGGCGAGCACGATCAAAGACAACAAAAACATTCCTACCACATTAGCCAGCCTCACCAAGTTGCCTGGCATTGGCCGAAAATCAGCCAACGTTATTCTGCGTGAGATGGGCCGGCCGGCTGAGGGTATCATGGTAGATCTGCACGTGGTGCGTGTAGCACCCCGGTTGGGTATAGCCAAAGGCACCGACCCTAAGAAACTCGAGCAGCAAATGATGGAAGCCCTCGATACTAAAGACTGGGGTGAAGCAGGCATGGCCATATCCTTTCTCGGCAGGGAAATTTGTCGGCCCTCCAATCCCAAATGTGAAGAGTGCCCCATGAGCACCGTGTGTTTGCACTATGCGTCATTAGAAAAATAAGGTGAACTCACATCATCTTAAAATCTTACACCTCATCAGAGAAAATGCTGACTCACCTACTCAGCATACCTTCCTGGAAGGATACCTGGGCACCCGCCACACACGCTACGCTATTAACAACCCGAGGCTACGGCTCATTGCCAAAGAATGGGTGCGCGAACACAAAACGATAAAGGCGGCAGCATTTCAAAAGTTGATAACAAGTCTCGTAAAAGGTGAAAGCGCTACCGAAAAAATGATGGCGGGTATGCTGTTGGATGTGGCTACGCCTGAGCAACGCAGCTTTGACCCTAAACTGTTCGATATCTGGCTTGACTACCTGGAAGGATGGGCCGAAGTAGATACGCTTTGTACAGGCACCTACCCTGCCCTTGAAATTCTTCATCAGTGGACGGTATGGAAAAAGTTGCTCAT
>JAIENH010000007.1 GCA_019751475.1 Cyclobacteriaceae bacterium | reverse complement strand
AGTTCAGCAAGAGAGGTCAGCAGTTGCAACAACGCCTGGAGTCTGGCAAGGAAGTGACACGCAAGGAACTCAATCAACTGGTGAAGGAATATGAGAAGGCTGAGCAAAAGGAACAGAAAGCTCCTGAAGTAATTGAAGAGACATCCTACAAGGTGGACTCATTGGCATACAAGAAAGATTCTACCTTTTGGAAGGAAATGCGCCCCGTGGCGCTTACCAAGGAGGAAGTGCGTGGCTACGTAGTAAACGACAGCATTTCAGAAGTGCAGCGAAAACGCGAAGAAGGCGACTCTCTCAAGCCATCCAAGAGCAAAGGATTTCAACCGTGGGACATTTTGTTGGGCGACCGCTACAAACTTTCTAAGACAGAAGATTTTCAAATCCATTCGCCATGGGGCGGATTCAATACGGTGGAAGGTGTGAACCTTATCTACCGTTTCAGTTACTACAAACGATGGGTGAAGCGCGACTCACTTGATCCTGACAGCCGGCCGAGAGTATCGCGTTTGGAGATCTCGCCTGTAGTGCGCTATGCGTTTTCAAGAGAGACATTCTCTGGTATCCTGCGGATTAACTACCGATCACAACACAGGCGCATCACGTTGGAAGGAGGAAGGTACGTGCAGCAATACAACCATGATGAGCCCATTCATCCGTTGGTCAATACATTCACTACGCTTTTCCTGAAAGAGAACTTGATGAAGCTCTATGAGCGCAATTTCATCGACTTGAAATGGCGTGAACAATTGGATCAACGATTTACAGTTTATACCCAATGGACATGGGCCAGACGAAGCGAACTATTCAATACAAATGATTACGTATTGATTAATAACAAAGAAAAAGTCTACACACCCAATGCCCCTGTAAACAGCGAATTGACTGATACTGGTTTTCTACCCCACAATGCCTTTACGGGATTAGTAGGAATTGAGGCGCGTCCTTGGCAGAAATTCAAAGTGCGAAACGGACGAAAGACACGCGTGGAAAACTCGTCACCGCTCTTCACGGCTGAGTACCGGAGAGGTTTTGGTGCGCTGAATAGTGACGTACAATTTGATCACCTGGAGTTGGGCGTGCGCCAGCAACTGAAGTTTGGAATACGGGGCACACTAGATATGTCCGTTCGGGCAGGTAAATTTTTCAACACGGACCGCATGTACTTTATGGATTACAAACACTTTCTGGGCAATCGCACACCGTTTATTACCACCGACCCAGTCGGCAGTTTTCGCCTGCTTGATTACTACATCTACAGCACCCGCGATCAGTACCTGACGGCCAATGCGCATTATCACTTTCGTAAATTTTTAGTGACACGCATTGCTTACGTGCGCATGGCCGGCATTACAGAAAACTTTTTTGTGAATTATGTGGCTACTCGATCTTCACAAAACTATACGGAGCTTGGTTACGGCCTCAACGGCATTTTGCGGATCTTCCGTTTGGAGTTTGCCACCTCTTTTGTCAACGGCACCTACCAGAGTTATGGTTTCCGCATTGGCATCGCCTCCAATATTGGTGTCACATTCGGTG
>JAIENH010000804.1 GCA_019751475.1 Cyclobacteriaceae bacterium | reverse complement strand
AGAAAAAACAGTCTTCAAGGTCTCTTTTCTCGGTAAAATTTGAGGAAATGAACCGACCTCGTCAGAGAATTTATTCACCGCAATCACTTGATCCGCTTCAATGTCAGCATACAGAATTTCCACATATGTCTGTTGATTCACGCCATTGGTAGGCAATTTAATTTGATAATTACCATTGGCATCTGTCTTAGTAGTGAATACCCGTTGGCCAATATTCAAATAAACGTTAAAGTAAACGTCAACTCCTGATGCACCCTCTTTAGTGAGATTTGTTACATCCTTTTCCATCGTTATCGTCCCTTTCACAGTAGCAAGGTCAGCATCTGCAAGTGAAATCAAATTAACTTGCTGTGTTACTTGTTTTTGCCGGAAGTTTGAAGGGTTTGCTGAACCAGTACCCGCTGCAGTAATGAAGCTTGCAGCCTCTACCTTATAGACATATGTACCAACTTGTATCTTCGGAAAAAGAGCCGCTCCCGCTGCATCCGTTGTAACAGATGTAGTTTTTCCGCTAATTGTAACCGTTACGTTAGCACCAGCAACAGGAGGTTGTGCAGGGTCGGTCTGATTCGTTACATAAATAGCAAGATCAACCTCTTGCTGCGCCTTCAATGCATCTTCTTCAGAAAATTTTTCTTTGCAAGACGTTACTAAGATCAGGGATGCTACGAGCAATGCCGAGCTGATGTACGCAAATGTGTGTTTCATATTAATCTGTAAATTGAGTTGGTTTAATTATTGTTATTAAAATCCGAAGCCTAATGTAAAATAGACAGTGTGGGTGCGAAGGTCTCCTTGAACAGCATTCAAGTCGATGTAGCTATAGCTTTTCTTGGCAGTAGTGATGCCATATCGATAGCGCAAATCAATGAGCAAACGCTTATTACCGCCCAGGCTTACCTCTCCACCAATTCCACCGGTTGCTCCTACCTGATACGGCTCATATTGGCTTGTTACGCGCTGGTATCCATTCACAGTAGTAAAGGCCTGTCCGAGTAAAAAAGTGCGTTCATAAGAGTCTGTTGCGCCCATGGTAAAACCAATAGCAGGACCAACTACGATGCTTGGACGAACGCTACCAATCCATGGTAAACTATACTTGGCCAACACAGGAAGATCAATTGAGTGCATGGTGATATTGGAATTAGTAACATACTGGCTAAAAATTGTCTGGGTATCACCAAATCGTGTATTGTCACTAAATCTCGTAAAGCGTCCACCTTGCTGAAGGTATGCTGGCTCAGACTGGATAGAAAAATTATCGCTTAGGCTATACTCAACTACACCACCCACCGTAAATCCAAGCTTCTCAGAAGTTTGTGGCTGTTCTTTGCTAAAGTAACTCACTACTCCGCCCGCACGAAAGCCAAATCTTAGTTTGGCAACCGACTCCGAAGCGGCCCCACTGGTGTCTTGCGCAATCAACCTTGCTGAAAAAGTCAGGCAAACAAGAATGAAAAATACAGCTCTCTTCATGAATCTTTGTTTAGTAAGTATTGACATTAATTTT
>JAIENH010000180.1 GCA_019751475.1 Cyclobacteriaceae bacterium | reverse complement strand
TCGATAGTAATCGATGAACGCTTCAGTTTTGTTGGGGATGAAATGATTTTAACTGAATCGCGCACCTGAATTCTCATTTGCGGAAATCCCCCGGCCGGAATCGCGCTGATGCTTTTTTCAAGGAGTGAATCGGTCAAGTCAAAGACAGTATTCCGGAAAAGCATCGAAGCCTCTTTGTGCGTGCGTTGCCATTCATCCTGAAAGGAGCTGCGCAACCAGAAGACCTGTAGCACCAGCAATAGTGTAAGACTGCTGATGATCAGCACGATGATGACTCCATTGCGACTTGACTTCATCTTGTAAAAGTAATGGGTTTCGGCTCGTCCAAACTTCGCTTTAACCTTAATTAACATTCCTTTCAGAACTATTAACCATGCCCGGTTATCTCAGCGCGTAGATTCGCACCAGTAATCAACATGAAAATTTCAAACCTTATGAAAAAAATCCTTCTCCTTGCCGGAATACTCGTCTCCTTGACGGCTGTATCCATCGTGTTTGCCCAATCACCTGCTACCGGTGTGATTGAATACGAAGTAAAAATAAACCTTCATCGCACGCTGCCGCCCGGGCGTGAAGAGATGAAGGCGGTACTGCCCGAATTTCGAACCTCCAAACAGCAGTTGTTCTTCAATGAGTCAGAGTCACTTTACAAACCCATCATTGAAGACGAGGATGAAGAGCAAGAAGGTGGTGGTGTGCGCATCATGGTACGCCAACCCAACAACGAAGTTTATTTTAATCAAACCTCTGGAAAGAATATTGCCAAGGAAGAGTTCTTTGGAAAGACCTACCTCATCGAAGACTCGGCAAAAATTGTAGCCTGGAAGTTTGGCTCAGAGATAAAAACCATTCAAGGATATGAATGCCAGCAGGCTTACTATACGGATGAATCCATTCCGAATCGCAAGCAGGAAGTGACGGCCTGGTACACCGCGAAGCTTAGGCCTTCTTTGGGTCCAGAGCGATTTTTCACATTGCCAGGTGCCGTGCTGGCGGTAGATATCAACAATGGCGAGCGCGTGACGGTGGCGAAGAAAATACAATTAAGGGAGCTAAAGAAAAATGAGTTGAAGGTGCCCACTTCAGGTGAAAAAATTTCACGTGCTGAGTTCATCAAAGTACGTGATGAACAACTGAAGAAGATGAATGCCAGCGGTGGAATGATCATCCGAAATTAACGTCCGGACAATATTTTAAAATCATTTAACCTCGGCTAATCAACAAATGAAAAAACTCTTCGCTCTCGTAGTATTTACCGTATCCGCCAACCTCGTGTTTGGTCAGAAGTTCTCGGTGGCGGGCCAGGTGGTGGACACCCTCATGGCGCCCCTGCCTTCGGCTACCGTGATGTTGCTGGCCCCGGCTGATTCAAGCCTGGTAAACTTTGGCGTAACCGATGGCAAAGGTTTTTTCGAGATCAAGAATGTGAACCGGGGAGAGTATTGGTTGAAGATTACGTTTGTGGGGTATGCTTCTTTTCAGAAAAAGATTTCGGCCGAGGGCACTCC
>JAIENH010000434.1 GCA_019751475.1 Cyclobacteriaceae bacterium | reverse complement strand
TTAGTCCTCCCTTAAAAAGCTGAACGGATTAAGATTACTGAGAATATGAGGTGATTTGTGTTTGTAAAATCTGCAAGAAAGTGGAGTTTTATATCGAAAACCTTGCAGATTTTATATGGTTCCAAAACAAGTTTCTCAATCACAGTTAAGTTTTTACAGTACGTTCGAAGAGCAGCTCAGCCACCGTCACCCCCTCTACATTTTAGCCAATCAAATCAGGTGGAATGTTTTCGAAGAAGCGTTTACACCACTGTACTCCGAAGAAGGTCGCCCCGGAAAACCGATCCGGCTGATGGTGTCATTGCTGATGCTCAAACATGTTCGCAACCTGAGCGATGAGAGCGTGGTAGAGCAATGGTTTGAAAATATCTACTATCAATATTTCAGTGGTGAGAAAACGTATGCTTGTGGCGCCCTTGTGAGGCAAGCGAGCTTGTTCATTTTAGGAACCGCATTGGTGCATCAGGGATTGAACTGATCTTGAAAGAAAGTATCCGTGTAAATGGAAAAGATGGACAAGAGCAAGAGGGCACAACCGACACAACGGTTCAGGAAAAGAACATCACTTATCCTACCGACAATAAATTGCACCGTAAGATCATCCAGAAATGTGTTGGCATTGCTGAGGTTGAAAATATTGAACTACGTCAAAGCTATACCCGCACGGTAAAGAAATTATTGATGGAGCAACGGTTTAGGAACCATGCAAAAAATAAAGGCAGGGCACGAAAAGCAGATCGGAAAATTAAAACCATAGCCGGAAGATTGGTACGGGAATTAGAGCGAAAACTCACGCCAGGCTTGCATCAAGACTCGCTTGAACTGTTTAAAAAAGTATTGGCACAGAAGAGAGCTGACCGTCATAAAATTTACAGCCTGCATGAGCCCCATACCCAGTGCATGAGCAAAGGCAAAGAGCATAAGAAGTATGAGTTTGGCAGCAAGGTGAGCATCCTCACCACCAAAACAACAGGTGTTATTATCGGAGCGATCAACATAGAGAAGAATGTACACGACAGTAAAACGTTGCAACCAGCCATTGAACAACAACAACGACTAACAGGCATCATACTGAAAAACAATTTTGTTGACCGTGGATACCGAGGTGTGAAAGAAGTGTTGGGTACCACTATTATTACACCCGACAAACCAGGCAAACTGAGGACACCCTATCAAAAACAAAAACTACGTTGTGGATTTAAACGCAGGGCAGCGATCGAACCAAAAATCGGACACTTAAAGCAGGACCATCGCTTAAGCCGCAACTTCTACAAGGGAATTAAGGGTGATAACATCAACGTAATGCTGGCCGCAGCGGGCATGAACTTCAAACGGATGCTCAACAAGTGGAAAGCAAACCCACTTGTCTTTTTGACTCAATTTTTTCTGGCCTTTTTCAGATCAATTTTTGACATCCCAACCCAGTCTCAAAATTCGTTAACCCCGAAAATGAGTTTTTAAGGGA
>JAIENH010000576.1 GCA_019751475.1 Cyclobacteriaceae bacterium | reverse complement strand
TGAACTTTCGCAATAAATAATAATGCTCCCACGTGGGTGCTTGCAGTGCGAGGTGGTCGGGGTGATGGAAAAGATACGGAGTGAAATCCTGGTCGTAGCCCGGAAGCAACTCGTTCGTAACCTGAAAGTCTGCTATCAATTAGTAAGGAATTCCGAGCTTCTTGAAAATAAAATGCATGAGCCAAGCTGGCCCGATCATGAGAAACTGAACGTCTTTGAGGAAAGACGGCTTCTTGCCCTCTACTTTGTGGCCGTAAAATTGTCCAATCCAGGCAACAACAAAAATAACAAGACTTGCCAGCCAAAGCGGAGTGCCTGACCCGGCAATGACGCGGGCTACAAATAAGCACAAAGCCGCGAACAGCATCATGCCGATGGTGAGCGGAATAGAAAGTGTAACGTAATAGGCGATGGCGAGAATGAGCAACACTGTGGCCCAATTGGCATAAGGATTTCCTTCGCCAAGGACAGATTGTACCAAGCCGGAAGGAATGGATGCAATGAGCCCCACTACACTAAAAAAAATCAACGGCACGCATATCCAGTGGATAAGCTTATTGGTGGCGTTCTGGTGACTTTCACCATATTCCGAAAGAAGCATATCAATTTTACGCATAGGTTAGTGCTTTATTCTTTTTTAAAACTACCTCAAAGCTTCCAACTTGTCAAGTAGTTAATTGCTAGGTGAATACAGCCTTCCATAGAACTGAAATTAATTTACTTATCTTGTTCGCCTAATTCTGTTTTGAATGACCCTAGACAAGAAGCGACCCACGCTCCTGCATGCCTTCATCCCGATTGCCATTCTGATTTGTTTGCTCACTACCAACGTGATGGTGTTGGGATCGGATGCCGTAAATGGCGCCAATCAAATAGCCTTGCTGTTGGGTGCAGCAGTAGCCGGTATCATCTCCTTCCGGTTGGGGTATTCGTGGGAAGAAATTGAAATCAGTATTATTAAAAGCATCAGTTCGGCCATGGGCGCGATGCTCATCTTGCTGGTTATCGGCTCGCTCTCCGGCACCTGGCTGCTCAGCGGCATCGTGCCAGCCATGATTTACTATGGACTAAAAGTATTGAACCCAACAATTTTTCTTTTCGCAGCGTGCATCGTGTGTTGCGTTGTGTCGTTGGCCACGGGTTCCAGTTGGTCCACCATTGCCACTGTTGGCATTGCACTGCTCGGCATTGGTAAGGCACTTGATATTCATGAAGGTGTGATTGCCGGGGCTATTATTTCGGGCGCTTATTTTGGCGATAAAATGTCACCGCTGAGTGACACAACAAACTTAGCTCCTGCCATGGCAGGCACCGATCTTTTCACCCATGTGAAGTACATGATTTACACTACTGTGCCCACACTTACTATTACGCTACTTATTTTTTTTGTATGGGGATTTCTGTTGATGATATGTGGGGTATGTGGATATTAGTGAGGTGATGGGTGTTGATTGTTGG
>JAIENH010000076.1 GCA_019751475.1 Cyclobacteriaceae bacterium | reverse complement strand
CATGCAGGTATCATCTCCTACCCACCACTGCATCACACAGAAAATTCTCATCCCACCAAGTTGTTTGAGTACATACATTACCGGCTTCCGATCATTGTGGACAACCACTGGCCCTGGACGCATGATTTTAATGACGTACAGCCCTTTGCCTTGTTTGATTTTTCCAATCCCGATTATACTTCCTTGCTGGAAACACTGAAAACAAAATCGTTCTACCTGACAGAAGCCAAGGACGTGACGTGGCTATCCGAAGAGAAGAAACTACTGGAAATCACCAGCCAAATCATAAAAAGGAGATAATTCGACTTAAAAAATTTTTTAGACTCGTCTAAATTTTTACCTTTGCTTCCGTCATGTTCAGTTTCACGGAAGAAAACTACCTCAAAGCCATTTACCACTTATCAGGTGGCGCACAGAAATCCGTGCTTACCAACGAATTAGCGGAAGCTATGCAGACGAAAGCCGCCTCTGTTACCGACATGCTGAAGAAACTGGCCGTAAAAGAACTGGTGCAGTACGAGCGCTACTATGGAGTAAATCTTACAGGCAAAGGAAAATCAGAAGCCTTGCAAATCATACGCAAGCACCGGCTTTGGGAAACTTTCCTGGTGGAGAAACTCAGTTTTACGTGGGATGAAGTGCACGAGGTAGCCGAGCAGCTCGAACATATCCAATCCCCGCGGCTCATCAACAAATTAGATGAGTACCTCGGCTTTCCAAAATCCGATCCGCACGGTGACCCTATACCCGACCAACATGGCAAGTTAAAAGCCTTGCCGCAGGTGTCACTTGATCAACTCAAGCCCGGCAGCAAAGGCACTATATCTTCTGTAAAAGACGATGACCCCGAACTACTCAAGTACCTGGAAAAAATTGGCGCCAAGCCCGGCAAAAAATTGGAAGTGGTGAGCCGGGAGAGCTACGATGAATCCGTAGAAATATTATTGGACAAAAGGAAAGTATTTTTTTCAAAAGAAGTTTCTAAAAACATTCTGCTGGTGATATGAATGGACAGACGCTTCAGCAAAAATCATTGAGCGAGGTAAACGCCTCCATTGACTCTACCAATCGCAAAGGCTGGAGGAAGCTGGTGGCTTTTCTCGGGCCGGCTTACCTTGTGAGCGTAGGCTACATGGATCCTGGCAACTGGGCTACCGATATTGCCGGAGGCAGCAAGTTTGGCTACTCACTCATCTGGGTACTGCTCATGTCAAACCTGATGGCGTTGCTGCTGCAAAGTCTCAGCGCACGGCTGGGCATCGTGCGGCAGCTTGACCTGGCGCAGGCCTCGCGCAACACCTATCACCCCGCCATCAATTTTGTATTGTGGATGTTGGCAGAGATTGCCATTGCTGCGTGCGACCTCGCGGAGGTATTAGGCATGGCCATCGGTTTGAAATTGTTGTTTGGCTTACCTCTCATCTGGGGTGTATCCATCACCGTGCTTGACAC
>JAIENH010000190.1 GCA_019751475.1 Cyclobacteriaceae bacterium | reverse complement strand
ATCTGGCCAAGGTAGTATGTGCGGAAGCCGGCCTTCTTTACGAGATAGTGATGGAAAAGTAGCCCTAATTCATGCAGTTCCTCATCCGGCAGGAAGAGCACCACCCGTGTGCTCGTCTTGGGAGCGAGTGCCAGCGAGTCGATTGCTACGATAATCTTTTGCCGTACCAAGTGAGAGATGAAGTGCTCCTGCGCAGGAGTGATATTACCCGTGTGCCATAGAATGCCGATCTTCTCCAGAAAAGGATAAACGATCTCGATGATGGTTTTTTCAAAACCATACCGTATAATCAAGCCCGCCAAAATCTTTTCAAAATTCTCTTCCTCCATGTCAATCATCGCCACCACAAGCTGGTCGATGTGAATGTCGGTGTTGCTCTTGTTCTCGCTCAGTACATGCACCTGTTTCACCAGCTCATCGGTAGACAGGTTAGCGATCTTAGAAATTTTTACTCCGTTATTGTTGAGCAGGGAGATGTTGATGATTTTCTTGAGGTCATCATCGGAATAGTAACGGATGTTGGTATCGGTGCGCTCTGGTAAAATGATGCGATGACGCTTTTCCCAGATGCGGATGGTGTGGGCCTTGATACCCGATAGCTTTTCAAGTTCCTTTATTGAGTATTTGCCCATGATGAAAGTATTACTATTGTGATACTAAGGTATAACCTTCTATGGGTACTTTTGTTTAATCTTGGTGAAAAAAAGTTCTACAAATCTGCAATTAGCTACCGATTGGTTCAACAAAATGGGTTGGGAGCCTTTCCCATTCCAGGTAGAAGCATGGAAATCACACTTAGAAGGGCATAATGGACTGGTGAACGCGCCCACCGGCAGCGGTAAGACCTACTCCCTTGCTGTGCCAATTTTATTGGAAGGACTATCGAACCCATCTCAAAAAATACAGGCCATCTGGATTACCCCGATCCGGGCGTTGGCCAATGAGATAAAAATTGCTTCCGCGAAAGCGGCAGAAGGCCTTGGCTCCCGCTGGAAGATTGGCATTCGCTCGGGTGATACTTCGGCCACTCAAAAAATACGTCAGAAGGAGAAGCCGCCTCAATTTTTGATCACCACGCCAGAGAGCTTGCACCTTTTGTTGTCACAAAAAAATTACGCGGACTACTTTTCTGATCTCAAGACCATTGTGCTGGACGAATGGCATGAGTTGATGGGATCGAAAAGAGGTGTTCAAATGGAGTTGGCCCTTTCTCGCTTAAAGGCCGTGGCTCCAGGCTTGAAGATATGGGGTATCTCGGCTACCATCGGCAACATGGAGCAATCGCTGCAAGTATTATTTGGTGCTGACTACGCCAAACAAAAACATCGTATCGTAAAATCGGATTACAAAAAGGAAATTGAAATCATTTCGGTTTACCCGGATGAACTTGATCGATTGCCGTGGGCCGGCCACCTCGGTATTCATCTGTTGAATAAAGC
>JAIENH010000807.1 GCA_019751475.1 Cyclobacteriaceae bacterium | reverse complement strand
CGCCACCCTCGCCAGAAGCCATCGCTCATTTTCAACAAGCCATCAGTTACAAGACGATATCATACGGTGACTCCACCTTGTTTGATTCTACCGCCTTCATCGGCTTCCGGGAGTTTCTTCAAAAATCATATCCACTCCTGCACGCTACGCTTTCGCGGGAGATTGTTGCGGATTACAGTTTGCTATACACCTGGAAGGGAAAAAATCCGGAGCTAAAACCAATTGTGCTCATGGCGCACCAGGATGTAGTGCCGATTGAAGAAGCCACACAAACGATGTGGACGGTCAATCCATTTGAAGGCGTGGTGAAGGACAACTATATCTGGGGGCGCGGCACTACGGATGATAAAATCAATCTTGTCTCCATTTTTGAAGCCATTGAAAAATTACTAAAAGAAAACTTTCAACCTGACCGCACTGTTTACCTGGCCTTTGGCCACAACGAAGAAATCGGGGGCACCGGTGCCAAAGCCATTGCCAACTTGCTGGTATCAAGAAAGGTATCAGCTGAAATGGTGATGGATGAAGGTGGCATTATCACCAAAGAAAAAATACCGGGCATGGACAAGCCGGTAGGCCTTATCGGCACTTCGGAAAAAGGTTATCTGTCCGTAGAGCTTACGGTTGAAAAATCAGGAGGGCATTCGTCTCAACCAGAACCCGAGACCTCCATTGATATTCTGGCAAACGCCATCCTCAAGATTCGCAACAACCCATTTGATGCTTCTTTTTCAGAATCCACACAGGGATTCCTGGATCATGTGGGGCCTGAGATGCCGTTCGTTCAAAAGATGGTGTTTGCCAATCAGTGGCTTTTCAAATCAGTGATCATGAGCACCTACTCCAAAAGCGGGGCCGGCAATGCCATGCTGCGCACCACGGCCGTGCCAACCATCATCGATGCAGGCATAAAAGACAACGTCATTCCCACCGTAGCGAAAGCCACTGTAAATCAGCGCTTGCTTCCGGGTGATGCGTCAACCGATGTGATTGAACAGCTAAAGAAAATTGTCGCTGATGAACGCATCACGATCAAACCCGCCAACTCATTTTTAGCGGAAGCTTCTGCGGTGACACCCGTTAACAGCTTCGGATATCAGACATTGAGTAAGACTATTCGCAAAACCGCACCCAACACTGTGACCGCACCCTTCATGTTGATGGGCGGTACCGACTCGCGTCACTTTGCAGGCGTCTCCTCCAGCATTGTGAAGTTCAGCCCGATGATCGACCCAATCGGCTTTCACGGAATTGATGAACGCGTAAGCCTGGAGAGCTATGGTCTCGCGATTTGGTTTTACGAGCAATTGCTGAGAGACACGAAATAAATCCCGCTACAAATGAGGTGTCCTACACTTTAAAAGTGTAGGACACCTGTACAAAAAAACCCTGATGGTTCACATCAGGGTTGTCAGTAACGTTCGAATC
>JAIENH010000482.1 GCA_019751475.1 Cyclobacteriaceae bacterium | reverse complement strand
TCATTCATTTGGCTGCCATCAAGTCAGCCTGGAATAAATTAGATGAGTTAAAATCCCCGCATCAACTCTCCTTTAATGTCTGTATCTGGGGGAAAATCCCTCGCCTTTAGGCGAAGACTTTAGTTTAATAATTTTGTATGAAGCGAACACTAGATGACTCAGCGATTTTCTCCCGAATGATTTCCGAGTCTATGTGCATTGCTTCAGTCGGCTTTAGCCGATACTAAACCCTTCGGCTTTTAGCCGAAGGTAGTTCAGTTTTGCGTAAGTCCATTTAGTAATAATTAACACTTTTTATTCAATGACACTTGGCAAGTCTGACACCTTGCCTAGAAGCTTCTCTCTCAGGGGCACTCACTCATACCGCAGCGCCTTCACAGGGTTGGCGCGGGCAGATCGGAGCGTATGGTAGCTGATCGTGAGCAGGCCGATCATCAGGGCAATGGCTCCGCCCAACATAAACAGCATTATATTGATAGGAATGCGATAGGCAAAGCGTTGCAGCCACTCGTGCAAGGCGTAATACGTAACGGGACTGACCACCACAAACGCCAGGGCGATAAGTATAGCAAAGTTGCGTGACAGCAGCACGGTGATTTGTGTCTCGGTGGCACCCAGCGCTTTGCGAATGCCGATCTCCTTGGTTTTCTTTTCAGTGATAATGGCGGCCAATCCGAAAAGCCCCATGCAGGAAATCAAGATGGCAAGCCCTGCCATGATGGCGACCACGGCACTCATCTGTTTATCTGAACGGTACAACTCTTCAAAATGTGCATCCAGAAATGTGTAGTCAAAAGGAAAACTTGGCACCAGTTTGTCCCACACTTCTTTTACTACAGCAATACCTTCTTCCGTACGGCCCTTTTCAATTTTCACTGACAGTTCATCATATCCCCACTCCGGGTGCACCACCAACTCTAGCGTATTTACTTTATAGTGTAGCGAGTTGAAGTTGAAATCGCGTACCACACCAATGATGGTGCCGAGCGAATCGTTGTGATAATATCCATGACCAGCCGGTGTACCCACCGTTTCTTTCAGACCCAGTTCTTTCGCAAAGGTCTCGTTGATTATAAACGCCTTGCCATTGTCGGTGGGGATATCTTTTGAAAAACCTCGACCTTCCTTTACCTGAATACCGTACACAGTGAGGTAATCGAAGTCTACGTTTACATTGGATGGTGTAATCTCCATCACACCCGTGTCGGCTTTTACTTTAAAGCCCCATTGGTGAAAATTATTACCGAGTCGTTGGCCACTGGCCGTCACGCCCTTCACGACTGAATTTTTGAGAAGCTCCTGCTTGATGGTTTCAAATTTTTCGTTGGCCTCGCGATTCATTCCCACCAACATCATCTGGTCTTTGTCAAACCCGATGTCGGCATTCTTCATGAATGACAATTGCTGC
>JAIENH010000509.1 GCA_019751475.1 Cyclobacteriaceae bacterium | reverse complement strand
TGATCGATACGCCTCCCCCGGTCATTTTTACTACCGCCTTTGATGAGTTTGCCATCAAGGCTTTTGAGCTGCACGCTGTAGATTATCTACTGAAGCCCTTCAGTCAGCAGCGCTTTGACAAGGCCCTGCAACGTTGGAAAGCCAGCCACGCAACACAACAAAAAAATACTGAGTCACTTGTGAGCACCACCACACAACCCGATGAGCAGCAACGCATCGTGGTGAAAAAAGGCGCCAACATCGTAATCGTACCTGTTCACACAGTACACTACATCGAGGCCTTTGATGATTATGTGAAGGTGTATACCAAAGACGGTTTCTATCTGAAGAAAAAGACCATGGCGCACTATGAAAAATCATTGAACGCTGCTCAATTCGTACGCGTGCATCGCTCCTATCTTCTCAACATCCAGGAGCTTACCCGCATCGAACCGTTGGAAAAGGATACGCATGTGGCCCTGCTCAAAAGTGGCACGCGGATACCGCTGAGTCAAAGTGGATATTCTAAACTAAAGGAAGTACTCGGTATTTAACTGATAGCTTCTTTTAGAAAACTATTCAGTGGCTTTATGGCCTTGGCCACCGCACTTACTTGCTTGATGAAATTTTTATTCTTCACCTCGGCATCTGAAAAGTTGTGCGTAACAATGAAGCTCTTGTGCTTCAACAAATAAAGGCGCGGATGGTCTTTGGCATAACCCTTAGGCACCGTTTTCAGCTTATCAAAGTCATCCAGCCCTTTAAACCATTTCCGAAAGGGCTTATCTTTTAAAATCTTCTCGATTGCATCGCCATTGTAATCAATCTCCTGCCTGATTTTCGAGAGCTTATCAGGCTCAGGCATATAAATACCGCCCGCAAAAAAACTTCCACCCGGTTGAAGATGCAGGTAGTAGCCGGGCTCCTGCACAAGTTTTCCATTCGGAGAAAAGCCCGCACCCATGTTTATCTTATACGGACTCTTGTCTTTGCTGAAGCGCACATCGCGATAAATGCGAAACGGCAACTTCTTGGGATTAAGAGCAGCCAGTTCCGGATTAAACTTGATAAGCTCCACTAATAACTTGCCAACAAGCTCTTCAAAGTCGTCTTTGGCTTTCAGGTAAGCGCCCTTGTTCTTCTCGAACCAATCGCGGTCGTTGTGCTTTGCCAGCGATTGAAGGAATTTTAAAATATGCGGTACGTCCATACGAAAAGAAATTGAACTACTAAATTACAATGCCTCCACCACTTCTTCCATCTTCATGCCCCGGGAGGCCTTCACCAAAATAGTGGCATGTTGTATCGGGTTATTTTTCAGCGATTCTATCAGCTCTTTTTTTGAATCAAAAAACTTTCCAGTTGGAAATGTTTTCTTTGCCCCACTCATGAGTGGGCCGCAAAGGTAGGCTTCT
>JAIENH010000582.1 GCA_019751475.1 Cyclobacteriaceae bacterium | reverse complement strand
CACATAAACATATTTAATATCTACCGACTTGCGCTGCGACCAATCCACAGTTTTGTCGAAATGGACGTCCGTGATTTTGCGTACCAGCGGTGTTACCTTGAATTGAAAATCAGGACCCAGGTTGATTTCGTTGGCGCGCTTCTGCAAATCGGCCGTGATGGTCGGGATTTTCTTTTCATCGCTGCATACAAAAAACGATTCAGTGAAAAATGCATAGTTGCCGCTGCCCATGTAGGTGTTGAGGTTGTTTTCCAAACCTTCGTTGAAAGGCTTTAGCGCAAGAATGTTTGCAATGTATTGGGGTGCAAGGTGCGTGTTGGAAGGGAAATCACGCATCACGGCCGTGACCACCATCTCCACCTTTTGATTGTTGGTGGCAAACATATTAGACACCGTTACCATTTTCCCGATAGGGTCTTCGTCACCAAAAATTTCGCGGGCTGCACTTTCTGTAAGGACAAGGCTATTGACTTCTTTCAACGGATTAACTTCTGAGCCTTTCACAATGGGCAAGTGCAATATTTCCATGATGGAAGGCTCTGCCCACGTAAAAGAATCATCATCTTCAGACAGTACAATTTTATCTTTCGGAATGTAGTGCAAGCTGGTGGGCATGCCAAGCCTGATGAAACTTCCGATAGCGCTGATGCCTTCGTAGTTGGACTGAATGTAGTTGTCCCACCCGGCTGGTGAAAAGCTGCCGTTGTTCACATCACCATTGGGCCCTTGCAGCGATAGCCCGATGCGATAAAGATTTTCGGCATTGGGATGCATGCGGTCGAAGGTGAGTTCATCAGTAACATACAGAAGGATGAAGAACGCAGCAGCCAGCCCAATGGCCAGCCCGAAAATATTAACCAATGCATAGCCACGCTGCTTGCGCAAATTGCGAAGGGCTATTAGTGTATAGTTGGCAACCATGTGGAGTAAGTTTTCATGAAGGTTATTTTATATCATCCGTCCAACATCGTCTCCCGTTTCGGGGACGATGTTATGCCCAGTTTGGTGTTATCGTACCTAAGCGGAGACGATACTTGACAATTGTCTATGCGAGTCAGATTCAAAACTCAAGCCCTTCTACATTTTCTAATCGTGCGATGATTCCCCAACCGTAGAAATCGTTGGCCACTCCTATCAACAATTCGTTCTCGCCTTTCTTCAAAGGCAAATCACATTGACTGTTGTCGAGCGAGATGCGGCCATTCGGACTTTTCCGCATATTGAGATAGTAGATGTTTTTATCAAGATGTACGGGCTGCCGATTGACAAACACCCACATCTCATCACTGAATCCCAACTTCAAATTGATTTTTTGGTCGACTTCTGATTTTATTTTGACCCGCAACCACACATATCTTCTACTAGTGCTATTGCCAAGTTTTCGCGAAA
>JAIENH010000057.1 GCA_019751475.1 Cyclobacteriaceae bacterium | reverse complement strand
CACGAATCGTTCGCATGCATTTTACCGAAGCCGGTGTAGAAGAGTTTCTTACCATTTTTAACAAACACAAAGAAGCTATTCGGAATTTCCCTGGATGCATGAGTTTGCAATTACTCCAAGATGCTGAAGACGAGAATTGCTATTGCACATTGAGCCATTGGCAAGACGAGCAAAGCCTGGAGAACTACCGCAAATCAGAATTATTTGGCCAGGTGTGGGGCCGCGTTAAAACCCTTTTTTCTGAACGAACACAGGCGTTTTCACTGAAGAAATTTATTGAACTGTAGATTGGAGGAGTTTCAAACTTTAGACATCTTTGCACCCTTGTTAATCGAAGCCTTAGCGTAGGTTAACTAAATGAGAAGTAGAGCCCAATAAGTCAAATCCTCCTTTGCTAACGCTACGGAGGGCAGGCGCACCGAACTCAACAGTGTGTTGAAAAACAAATTGGGAAGAATGCCTGAGTGGCGGTCCCGCTAAGGCGGGATGCCTTCGGGCGTGGGTGGGGAAAAGTTTATTTAATAATATCTACCAAATGGTAAGTATGCCTGAGTGGCGGAACTGGTAGACGCGCACGACTCAAAATCGTGTGCCTTCGGGCGTGCCGGTTCGATTCCGGCCTCGGGTACAGAAGCCTTCGATTGACTTCGAAGGCTTTTTTTTATGTCGATAATTTATGGGCTCATCGAATGACTTCTCAACAACATAGACTTTCAAAAATGGCTGAATGGCGGTTCCGATAAGTCGGGATGGTAGAAGCATCCCGCTAAAGCGGGATGCCTTCGGGCGTGCTGGTTCCTGCCCGACTGACATCGGTCAGGCGGGGATTCCGGCCCCGGTTTTTAAGATCGCTGCTCTTGCGATCACTATTTATTTAACAATTGAATTTTTACTTCTTGAAAATGAAGTAAACGGCCAGCACCAGGAAGACAAATCCAATCACATGATTCCACCGGAAGGTCTCGCTCTTGAAGACCGCAAGTGAGAACACTACAAACACCGTGAGCGTAATCACTTCCTGAATCACTTTCAACTCCACCAGCGAAAAGGGGCCGCCATAACTCTTGAAGCCGATCCGGTTGGCAGGCACTTGCAACATGTATTCAAACAGTGCAATGCCCCAACTAATAAGGATAATCGTCACCAAACCCAGATTCTGACTCCAACTCATCTCTTTGAATTTCAAATGACCATACCACGCGAAGGTCATAAAAGTGTTGGAGAGCGTGAGAAGGAGGATGGTGTAAAATGCTTTCATTCGCTTAAAGACGGTTAATCATAAATATTTTTGCGGTCACCAATTTTTAAAATCTCAATCAAAAGCTGTTTGTGAAACAGTGAGTAGATGACTCGATAATTGCCAATACGAATTCTAT
>JAIENH010000422.1 GCA_019751475.1 Cyclobacteriaceae bacterium | reverse complement strand
GCCACAATGCCAAATACAAGATGCCGGTGACGAATAATTCCTTTCATGGTAGCCTTAGACTCGTCTGCTGCGGAGATCTCAGGCATCTTGATGAGCGAGAAGAAAAAAGCAATCACCAACACCACGCCAGCCAAAACAAGGTAGGGGAGTTGCACCGAGTGAGCTTCTGCTACACGAATAACTTCGGCTTCAGCCGGAGGCATTGCATTTAAGATTTCGTTTGTGTACTCCTTGGTGGAGAAAATAAACATACTGCCGATGACTGGCCCCAAAATGATACCCAACCCGTTGAAGGATTGGGAGAAGTTAATCCGACTTTCTGCTTTCGCGGGATCGCCCAGCACTGTAACGTATGGATTGGCAGCCGTCTCCAGAAACGCTAGTCCGCAAGCAATGATAAACAGCGCAAATAGAAACAGACTGTAGACGCGAACTTCCGCAGCCGGATAAAACACCAGTGCACCCACAACATAAAGCAGCAAGCCAATGATAATTCCTTTTTTGTACCCGATTCGGTTAAGGACAAATCCGGCTGGTACTGCCATCACAAAATAGCCGATGTAAAAAGCCGAATCTACAATGCCGGCTTGCGCACGTGTGAGCTGCAGGGCCGTTTGAAAGTGTTTGATGAGTGTACCGTTCAGGCTATTGGCAAGGCCCCATAGAAAAAACAAACTCGTCACCAGGATGAATGGCAATAAATAGGATTTACCGGGTTCAAGTCCGGAGGCGGATGAGTTATTGGTTGAAGGAAGCGCCATGATTATGAAATTGCACGGTCTAAGTTTACGTAGCCACCGTCTACACTCAGCCATTGCCCCGTGGTATGACTGCTTCTTTCAGAAAGAAGAAACAACACGGTGTCGGCTATTTCTTTTGGTGTGGTCATGCGCTTTTCCAGTGGTATCCGATCTTCGATCTCTTGCTTTTTTTCGAAAGCATTCGGAAAAGAATTAATCCACGATTCGTAAAGCGGTGTCCATACCTCCGCAGGGAGTACGGCATTTACGCGAATAGAATAGGGAAGGAGTTCGGTGGCCCATTCGCGCGTAAGCGCAAGGATGGCGCCTTTCGCAGCTGCATAGCCAGAGGTACTGCCTTGCCCTGTGAGTGCTACCTTCGAGGCAATATTCACAATACTACCTTTTGATTTTTTAAGATGGGGAAGGCAGTAGTGGGCGAGCGCATAGTAATGAGTAGTGTTGTTAGTAAGCGATTGAATAAATTTCTGAGGTGTGCCCTGTTCCAATCCTACACGATCGTTGGCCCCGGCATTGTTGACCAGTCCATCAATTTTTCCCAAACGTTTTTCAATTGTATGAATGCACTTCTGGCACGCAAATGCATCCAGC
>JAIENH010000680.1 GCA_019751475.1 Cyclobacteriaceae bacterium | reverse complement strand
TCTGATTATTTTTTAGGAAGCATTGTACCCTACGCATATGAAGTGAAAATGCGTCAGCTTGGTGTGAAGCCGGAGACACTCGAAAAGTTTGGCGCAGTAAGTGAGCCTACTATCATCGAAATGGCAAACATTGTCCGCGCAAAATTCAATACGGATATAGGTGTTGCCACCAGTGGCATAGCTGGCCCCGGTGGAGCCACGCCTGACAAGCCTGTGGGTATGGTGTGGATTGCGTATTCAGACAAACATCAAACCGTGACACGCAAGTTGCAACTCAGTAAAGACCGGGCCATCAACATTCGCATGGCAAGTGTGGCCGTGCTTAACCTGATCCGACTTAATCTCCCGAAGTAATTTATCCGATAAGTCTTGCGTTGACAGGATCCCAGTTGATAATCTTCTTATCGAAGTAGCTCTTGTTGGTAGCTAATGCCGGGCCGGCAGCCTGCATGCCAAAGAGTGCGTCTTCTTTAATAGGCGCCTTTTCGCGTATGCCTCGGTAGAAGTTAAGATGGTGGTCCAAGTTCGCACTGTAATTTTCAGGCGCCTTAAATTCCACACCTGAATCAACCACTGCCGGGCGGGTAGAAGGGTACTTGGCTTTATACCATTTTTCGTACTCTTTCTGTTGGCTTTCGGTGAACGTATCAAACGAATCCCAGCCGCCATAGCCAGGCTCTTTCTCAACTTTGTGTGGAACTACTTTCACATGTCCCCAACCTAAATCCATAAATCCATCCGTGCCTATCAGTCGCAGTCCTTCACCATTTTCGGAACCATCCACAAAATTCACGCGCATCTGCAGATTGAATGCTGTATGTTTTTTGGCCGCAGGATAATCATAAATGCCCATGATGACATCAGGCACATCACGGCCGTCCTTCCAGTAACGCAATCCTCCGGTGGCGAGTATTCGCTCAGGACCAGCCGAACTCGTCACAGTGTGAAGGGCAGAAAAAAGATGCACAAACAAATCACCCGCTACACCTGTGCCGTAGTCCTGGTAGTTTCTCCAGCGAAAGAACCGGACGGGATCGTAGGGCATCTTGGGTGCATCACCAATGAATTTGTCCCAATCCACCGTGTTGTTGTTAGCATCAGTGGGGATGGAGTACTGCCACGCACCATTGGCACTATGGCGATCCATCCATGTTTCTACCAAAATCAAATCACCAATGGAGCCCGCATCAAAAAGATCACGTGCCTTTTCGGTAACAATAGAACTCACGCGCTGGCTTCCTACCTGAAATACTTTACCTGTCTTCTTTTGCGTAGCGATCACATCAGCACCTTCTTCAAGCCGGTGTACCATGGGCTTTTCGCAATACACGTGCTTGCCTTTGTTCAT
>JAIENH010000612.1 GCA_019751475.1 Cyclobacteriaceae bacterium | reverse complement strand
GTTACTTGCCATCGTAAACGAGTTTTTAATCAGGTGTAAAACTATCATTTTTAAGAAGTCTGGCCATGCATGGCTGATAGATAAGTGGTTAATATACGTTTAAACCGTGCCTTTATACGTGGCTGTGCGGTGGTTTTATCGTACCTTCTATCCCTTGTAATTTCAAGACTGGCTACCTTACTTTTGAATCTTTCATTTACATTTGCACAAATTTTTTTATGACAACTGACCAATTAAAGGACTTAAAAGTTCGTGTTACCGCCCTCAGGCGGTATCTTTGACTACGACCGCAAACGCACGGAGATAGAAGACGAAGAGCGTATTACTCAACAGGCCGACTTCTGGAACAACTCCAAACAAGCTGAATCTATTTTAAAGAACATCCGCCTTAAAAAGGTATGGACGGACGCCTACGATGCTGTCAATAAAAAGCTGGAAGACCTGGATGTGCTGAATGAATTTCATGAAGCAGGCGATGTCTCCAATGAAGAACTTGACGTAGAGTATCGCAGGGTGGCTACAGCCGTGGAAGAGTTGGAGTTCAAGAAGATGCTTAGCAAAGAAGAAGACCAGCTCAGCGCTATGATTGAAATCAACCCTGGTGCGGGCGGCACCGAAAGTCAGGATTGGGCCGATATGCTGCACCGCATGTACATTATGTGGGGCGAAAAGAATGGCTACAAAGTGCGCGAAGTAGATTACCAGGCAGGTGAAGTAGCAGGGATCAAATCCGCCACGATAGAAATTGAAGGACCTTTTGCATACGGTAAACTGAAATCAGAAATCGGAGTGCATCGGCTGGTGCGCATCTCTCCATTTGATTCGAATCAGCGAAGACATACTTCGTTTGCCTCTGTGTTTGTCTACCCAGAAGTAGATGACAACATTGAAATTGAAATAAACCCTGCGGATGTTGAACTACACACATCACGATCGGGTGGGGCAGGAGGCCAGAACGTAAACAAAGTGGAAACCAAAGTACAGCTCACGCACAAGCCCACGGGCATTGTGGTGGTGTGTCAGGTGGAGCGCTCGCAACATGCAAACCGTGAGAAGGCCATGCAGATGTTGAAGTCCCGGTTGTATCAACTGGAGATGGAGAAGCGCAATGCGGCCCGTGATAAAATTGAAGCGGGGAAAATGAAAATTGATTTTGGCTCACAAATACGCAACTACGTGTTGCATCCATACAAACTCGTGAAAGACGCCCGCACCGGTGTGGAGCGCACCGATGCTCAAAACGTGCTTGACGGTGACCTGGATGACTTTATCAAAGCCTTTTTGCTGGGTGCCCAGGAGCAGGAGGTCAAAGCATAATGCGT
>JAIENH010000706.1 GCA_019751475.1 Cyclobacteriaceae bacterium | reverse complement strand
GGTCTTCCCGGATGCAGAATTGAAGCTGTTTCTCACGGCTGAAATGCTGGTGCGGGCCTTCAGACGTCAAAAGGAGTTGCTGGAGCGCGATGAAATGGTGGACGTAGATACCATTATCGAAAACCTGCGCAAGCGGGATGAGATAGACAGCACCCGCCAGGAGAGCCCCTTGCGCAAAGCTGCCGATGCTGTGGAAATGGATACCACTCACATTACAATTGACGAGGAAGTAGATGAGGTGGTGCGCCTTGCCCTGGGCCACATGTTGGTTAAGAAAAAGTAACGGTCTCGCCCGTTACAAAAACCATCAACAAAAGCCCAAAAAAGCCTTGCCGGGTACGGATAATTACTAATTTTGCCACGGCCTAAATTATACTGTTGACGCTACCATCCCATGGGCAAATTCATTCGACTAAAGAAAGGTTTTAATATCAATTTGGCGGGCAAAGCGGCACCGCGAATTGCGGAATCGGCACCGGCCGAAACCGTGTCTATCAAACCCGCTGATTTTCACGGGCTATACATGCCCAAAGTGACTGTAAAGGAGGGCGATCCTGTAAAAGCCGGCACCCCTCTTTTTCACGATAAGAAGTTTGAAAAAGTGGTCTTTACCTCTCCCGTAAGCGGTGAAGTGGTAGAAATAAAGCGCGGTGAGAAACGTGTGCTGCTGGAAGTAAAAATCCTGGCCGACACAAAAAGCGAATACGAGAATTTTAGGAAATACACCGTTTCTGAAATAGGCAATCTTTCAGCGGAAGACATTAAGAGTCAACTACTTTCGTCCGGGGTTTGGCTTAACCTGGTGCAGCGGCCGTTTGGCACCATTGCCGATCCGGCCTCAACACCGAAGTCTATACACATTTCCGCTTTTGATACATCGCCACTGGCTCCCGATTATAGCATTCTTTTCAAAGGTCAGGATCAGTTTTTCCAGGTTGGCGTAGACATTCTCAAGAAGCTTACCTCTGGTGCCGTGAATGTTAATATTCATACCACCAGTGAAATATCCACCGTGTTTTCTCAGGTGAAAGGTGCCGAAGTAAATAAGTTTTCCGGGCCCCACCCGGCAGGCTGCGTAGGCGTGCAGATTCATCATATCGATCCGATCAACAAGGGTGACTTGGTTTGGACGATCAATCCGTTTGGCGTGATTCAAATCGGTAAACTATTCCTTAACGGAATTTATGATGCCTCGCGCATTGTGGCAGTGACCGGCTCAGAGGTGAAGACACCTCAATACTACAAAACGGTAACGGGCGCTTCTATCAAAAAATTGATTGCTAATAACCTCAACAGTGAAAACGTGCGGTTCATTT
>JAIENH010000461.1 GCA_019751475.1 Cyclobacteriaceae bacterium | reverse complement strand
GCATTCTTAAAGGCTGCATCAACATCACCATCTTTGCGCTTTACACTGGCCTCTTTGCTGTTCAGCAGATCTTTAAAAAGTTTATCGTGATCGGTAGTGCTCTCAATAGTAGATTCAACTTCGTATTCAATCTTCAATAACTTACGGGCCTTTAATACTTGCCATGTAGATTTTCCAACCACGGCCACATTGTTTTTGAATTGTACCACATCCACAATGCCGGGCATCGCTTTCGCGGAAGCGCTATCAACACTTTTTATCTTCATACCAAAACTCTGCGGACGTTGTATCATGGCGTGAAGCATTCCTTCGCGATAAAAATCAAGGCCATAAAGTGGCTTGCCGGTGAACATCGCTGCGTTGTCAATGTTCTTAATGGGCTGGCCAATGATTTTAAAATCTTTCTTGTCCTTGAGAGTGACATCCGTTGGCACCGGTATAGTGGCTGCCTCCGTAGCCAACTCTCCAAAGGTGAGCGACCTGTTGCTTGCTCTGTCAATCACCTTCCCATTTTCGGCCGTCAATGATGAGGCCGGCACATTCCATCGCTTGGCACCCGCCTCAATCAGCATCTTTCGCGCGGTAGCCCCTGCTTTCCTAAGCCGTTCCCATGAGTGTGGTATAGCCCCGCTCCCACCGGTAAGCTGACGTTCATATTTTTTTGTATCGAGTGCGGCCTGCACCACTTTTACTTTCGACCAATCGGCATCCAGCTCCTCGGCCACAATCATTGGAAAGGAAGTCTTGATATTCTGACCCAACTCAGGGTTGGGAGAGAAAATAGTGATCACATCATCGGGAGAGATAGATAAGTAGCTATTGAAATTCACATCGCCTGCGCCAAATGCACCCTCTTTGATCACAGCCATATCACTGGCTGAAGCACTGCTCCAATTAAATCCGAGCATCAATCCGCCACCGGCTACGGCCGTCAGCTTGAGGAAATCACGTCTGTTAGTCTTACTGATTGTTTCCATAGCTGTTGTTATTTAGACATCTTTGAAGACGCCAGTACAACTGCCTCGCGAATGCGATGATAGGTGCCGCACCGGCAAATGTTTCCATTCATGGCAGTATCAATTTGTTCGTAAGTCGGCTTAGGAGACTTAGCCAGCAAGGCCGCTGCCGACATGATCTGTCCTGCCTGGCAGTAACCACACTGAGCCACGTCTACCTCGTGCCAAGCCTGCTGAACCGGGTGATCGCCCTTCTCAGAAAGCCCTTCGATGGTGGTAATTTTCTTAGATCCCACTGCAGAAACTGGCAGGGAGCAAGA
>JAIENH010000132.1 GCA_019751475.1 Cyclobacteriaceae bacterium | reverse complement strand
CATCCAATTTCATCACCGCCTCTTTTTGGTCGGGCCGGATGGTGGGATATTGAATGCCCAGTTGCTCCAGGTATGTCTTGTACTTGGCAGGATTGTAATACATCGGCTTCAACTTGGGCGCATACTCCGTCATGATCTTCTGGTTGAGATAAACGGCTGGGTTATCTTTTTCCCCAATAAGCGGAGTGTATTTCAAGTCCTTGGTTTGCTCGGTGCGGTAGTATTCCCATGCATTTTTCAGTATCTCTGGTTTGAGCAACATGTCTAACAAAGTCATGACTTCTGCTTTGGCACCGTACACAATTCCTTTGTGTGCTATGGGGGTAGCCATGGAGATAGCGTTGCTCCAATGATGGCCCGGCAGACCCGGAATGTTTGACGGATAGCGTAGCACTACGGTAGGCAGTGACCAACTGATGTCAGCGATATCATCCGAACCACCACCCATCGCCATCAGTTGACGACCCATTACGTTTACCGTTCCGGTGGGTGTGGGTAAGCCAAGTGTATCTAACTTAGATGCAAGACCTTCAATCTTCGGTGCCTTCAATTCAATCTGTGTTGCCTTCGCCAGCAGTTGGTCTTCAGCCGACCACTGCGGCAAGCCAACCACCTTTATATTTTTATACATCGCTTCTGCAATGGGCTTGTTAAAGTGACCAGGCCAGGCAGAGCCCAGTACTTCGTAGGTAAATTTTGTGTCCGTCATCAGCGCAGCACCTTCGGCCATCTTCAAACCAACATCAAACAAATTTTTGATGGCCGGATACGTCCTTTCACGGAAGTAATACCACACCGCTGCCTTTGATGGCACCACGTTTGGTTGATCGCCTCCGTCTGGAATAACGTAATGAGAGCGCTGCGTCAACTCCAGGTGTTCGCGTTTGAAATTCCACCCAATGTTCATTAGCTCCACAGCATCCAGTGCACTGCGACCCCGCCAAGGTGCTCCGGCTGCGTGTGCGGCAGCACCTTCAAAGTTGAATCGAACAGAAACCAATCCATTGTTGCCTCCATCACCATACGAAACACCCAGGTTGTTGGCCACATGCGTGAAAATACAGGCATCAACATCTTTGAAATAGCCCGCACGAACATAATACGCTTTGGTGCCAACCAATTCTTCGGCTACACCAGGCCAGAGCATGATAGTGCCCTGAATCTTTTCACGCTCCATGATTTTCTTAAGCGCTAATGCTGAAATAATATTCAGCGCCTGACCTGAGTTATGCCCTTCTCC
>JAIENH010000691.1 GCA_019751475.1 Cyclobacteriaceae bacterium | reverse complement strand
TTTGAAACGGAGCAGCGTCTGCACATCCAACTTCCGGAGCAAGTGATCACCGAAAACTCCACCATTGAAGACCTGGTGAAATCAATCGTGCAGCACCAGCCGGCTGTGCTGGCAAAAAACTAAACGCTACTGGGCGAGCGTTGCAATCTTCGCAAGCGGAATGGTGTTGGCAAACCCGGTGATTTCGCCTTCTGTTGTATCGTCCACTTTGAGCATCACCAAGGTATTGTTGATCGGTATTTGTAGCTCGTAATTGGTCTTGCCCGTTTCGCTGTCAAGCGACTTATTCAACAGCGATTTATATCCCTGAATTTTTACCACCTTTTGATTTTCATCGCGCATCATGCCGCCCAGGATAGGCGTGTTGAGGATGGCCCCGATGGAATTCATGAGCGGAGAATTGTTTACAATCTCCAAGTCAGCAATCTTGGGCGTGGCCCCATACGTACGATGAACAAACAGACCTGTACCCATGCCTGATCCTCCCGTAAGGTTGTCTTGCTTGGGGTCGCTGGCAAGTGATCCCATTTTGGCAGGCAGCATTTTCAATATTTCTTTTCCAATCGCCATGTCAAGGTCATGCAGCATTTGCTCCATAGCAAAGCGTGCGTCTTCCAGGTTGCCAGAAGAATAAGACGACTTGGCTGTGGCGAGATTCTTATCAAAGTCCTGAGCGGTAGCGCTGAAGGAGGTGATGACGATTAATACGATTCCAGAATATAGTTTCATACGAGTGTCTTTATCAGTGTTTGATTTATTGTTCGCCCAACATTTTCCTGATGCCATCAAAGTCAATTGCATTAGCGGCAGCGAGCATTTCATTTTCAGTAGCAAAGTTTACGCCTTCCATCACCACGAGAGAAGATTGCCCCACCGGCACACTGAGCTTGTAGCCGCTGCCTTCGTTAAACTCGATGATGGAACGATAACCTTTTACCTTCACCTGCTTCCAGTTTTGTTGCCCGCCTGTTTGCTGTGCATATCCACCGGATGAGAGATACATATTTACCGATGACATCCACATAGCGTTGTTAGCAACGGTGGTGCGAAACTCTTTCCCTTTGGGATTGGCATACTTGCGTTGGATAGTGAGGCCTGCCCAACCGTAGCCCGTGCTGGTCACCTGGTCAGCCGATGCATCTTTCGGCAAAGCCGAGATTGTTTCGGGCAATGACTTGAGAATTTTATTTCCGATTTCCAATTCCACACCCAGCATAGCTTG
>JAIENH010000403.1 GCA_019751475.1 Cyclobacteriaceae bacterium | reverse complement strand
ATAAATTTTGTTTCTTGAGAAAAAGGAGAAAATAGATGAAGAACAAAGCAAGAGGATTATTTGATGAGCAGTTTCGGTTAGATAAAATCGGGAAACAAAACGATCCATTGGTAAAGTTGCAGGCTCATATAGACTTTGAGATTTTCCGCAAGCCCCTAGAAGCTCATTTTGAATTAGGCAAAGACAGAAGTCTTGGCGGTCGCCCACCTTTTGATTACCTGATGATGTTTAAGATATTGATTTTACAGCGGTACTATAATTTGGGGGATGACAATACCGAGTATGCGATATTAGATAGATTATCCTTCATGCGTTTTTTAGGGTTGACCATTTCCGATACGGTGCCCGATGCGAAAACGATCTGGAATTTTAAGAATGAATTGGCTAAGGCCAAGGTGATCGAGCAATTGTTTTCTTTGTTAGATAAAATCTTGACCAAGCGTGGGGTTATCCTTAACAAAGGTAAAATGGTAGATGCCTCCATTGTAGAAGTTCCCATTCAACGCAACAGCCGTGCTGAAAATCAGCAACTCAATGAAGGAAACATTCCTGACGATTGGAAAGATCAGCCTGACAAATTACGCCAGAAAGATGTTGATGCTAAATGGGTTACACACAATGGCAAGAGTTACTATGGCTATAAAGACCATGTCAAAGCCGATGAGCAGACCAAACTCATTACGGGTTATCAAGTAACACCAGCCAATGTACATGATAGTGAAATGATGGGAGCCTTGATCGACAAAAGAGATCGAGGACAAAAAATGTATGCTGATAGTGCGTATCGGAGTGAAAAAATTGAAAACGAGTTGAATGCTAAAAACGTAATCTCTAGTATCCACGAAAAAGGATACCGTAATAAACCGCTCACCAAAGCGCAGCAAAAGAGGAACAGGAAGAAATCAAAAGTGAGGGCGCGAGTCGAACACATCTTTGGCTTCATGACTAACTCCATGAACCGGATGTATATCAGGTGCAGAAACTTTATAAGAGCGGAGGCCACGATTGGTTTAATGAACCTCACTTACAATTTATTCAGGTTAACGCAGATAAAAGTGAATTTGAGAAGCCTGTAGTATGGCCAAATGGCCAACCATCATCCAGTAAGGATAAAAAGCAAAAGTCAGAGCAGTAATTGACCGTAACTTTTAAGCTGATAAAGAACAAATCCGATGGATCAGAAAGTGAAAAATTTTAAAACGGGTTTTTAGAGATGCCCT
>JAIENH010000762.1 GCA_019751475.1 Cyclobacteriaceae bacterium | reverse complement strand
GTGATGGGTGATAACCTTGACGAAAACTGGGGCATGCCAGTATTCTATACATACGTTCTTCCCAGAACCGGAGTTGCTGTCGATCAATTAAAAAATTCCATTCAACATCTTTTCAAAACCAATTCTTCAGATACTTCAGTTGCCCTCACATTACAACCGCTTCCAAGTATTCATCTTCACTCTAATCTAAAGGCAGAATTCAAGCCTGGGGGCAATGTGTCATACTTATATATGTTGGGGACAGCGGCCCTGTTCATTCTGCTATTGGCAAGCATCAATTTTACAAACCTTAACACAGCTCGCGCCACTACACGAGCCAAAGAAGTTGGCATGAGAAAAGTACTTGGCGCCATAAAAGGTCAATTGGTTCAGCAGTTTTTTGGTGAAGCACTTATCACCAGTGTGATAGCACTCTTGATAGCCATTGCATTAATCATCTTAGCGATGCCTGCTTTCAATCAATTTTCGGGCAAAGCCATTCAGCTGCATAAAGCTCTTACTCCTCAATTCATAGGGGCTTCCATCCTACTAATGGTATTGATTGGATTCTGTGCTGGCTCGTATCCGGCTCTCTTTTTAGCACGGTTAAAGCCAATTAGTTCGCTTAAGGGTTCGGGCGGTTTACGTACCTCCAATCCTTTTGTGCGGAAAGGATTGATTGTATTTCAATTCACAGTATCTACTTTCTTTATAACCGGTATGATGGTGGTGCTGTTGCAACTCAATTACTTGCAGCGCAAAGACCTCGGCTTTGACAAAGAACAAATTATTGTATTGGATGGAGATGGCTTTGGGCAGATAAAGAATGAACTTCGGAATGTAGCCGGTGTAGAACAAGTATCCGGTGTTCCCCAGGTTCTTCCAGGGCTTCTACCGATGAGCCCATACCGTGCGGAAGGAGTTTCTACCGACTCCACCAGTCAGATGACGCACTACGGTGTGACTCCAGGCTTTATTGAAACCATGGGGATCAAGTTAATGGAAGGCAAAAGCATTGCTGAAAATTCCAAGAAAGATGAGCAAGAGGCCTTCATATTAAATGAATCAGCTGCAAACGAACTTGGATGGAATCCAAACGAAGCTATTGGAAAATCTTTTTCAATGCTCGTCCCTCCTCTCAACGGAGGTTCTGAAGTCTGGAGGCACGGCTACGTCACCGGTGTTGTTCAAGATTTTCACCATGAGGCTCTTTACAAGAAGGTAAAGC
>JAIENH010000621.1 GCA_019751475.1 Cyclobacteriaceae bacterium | reverse complement strand
GGGGAAGGCAGAAGCCAACTCGTTGATGTTTTTATTTCCTGTGCCCAGAAACTCGAGGAGCGAGACGTCCTCCAGCGGTATGATTTTTTCGATCAATGAATTAATGTGAAAATGGTTTAATTTCGTGACAAAACTAATGAAATATCCGGCCTTTTAGAACACCGAGGCTCGGGGGAAATTCTGCACATGGCCATCGTCACCTTGCTTACCGACTCCGGAGAGAGCGACCACTACGTGGCGGCCATCAAGGCTAAAATACTCAGCACCAATCCGGGGTTGCCTATCGTTGATATCAGTCACAAGATAAATCCGTGCGACATTGCTCACGGTGCATTTGTATTAAAGTCCGTGTTTCGCGATTTCCCGAAAGGGACTGTACACGTAGTAGCCATTGACGCCACGGGCAGCAAAGGCGATGCATTTCTGGCGATGCAATTAGAAGATTATTTTTTTGTTGGGGTAGACAATGGGCTGCTGGGATTGATCAGCGACAAAACACAACAAAACCTGGTGGAGCTAAACACCATCAATGCTATTACTACTTCCTTCCCGGAAAAAGATATACTGGCACCAGCTGCTGCGCGACTGGCGAGCGGTGTAGCGATTACCACCCTTGGCAAGGCATTGGCCGGCTACAAGAAAATGACAAACCGCCACGTGAAGGCTACAAAAAAACAAATACTAGGTCATGTGGTGCGGGTGGATGGTTTTGGCAACCTCATCACCAACATTGAAAAAGAAGCGTTCGAAATCTTAAGCAAAGGCAAAGTGTTCACGGTGCAGTTTGGTGGGGAGAAGTTCAGACGCATTCACACCCAATACAACCAGGCCGACCAGGGCGATTGCTTTCTGCTTTTCAATAGTCTTGGTTTGCTGGAGATCGGCATTTACAAAGGCAACGCCAGCGAGCTACTGGGCCTGAGTTATGATAGTCCGGTGAATGTTATTTTTGAGGAATAAAGTACCTAGGAAGACTTCTTCTTGATAAAAAAACGATAGACCAAATAAGCTACAAAAGCAAGCAACAGGAAAGAACCAATAATGCTAAGTAAATATCCGATCTTGTAACCAATTTTATAAGCAAGAGTATCTTGAGCATGTAAACTCAATGATAGTAGCAAAATCAAAGCAATTAATTGTACTCTTTTCATTCGCTTAAATTTAGCTAATAAAAGTAACAAGAATGCTCACAC
>JAIENH010000204.1 GCA_019751475.1 Cyclobacteriaceae bacterium | reverse complement strand
ATGGTGGCATGGAAAAAGGCGTCATGCTGCTGCGGGGCAACAATGCGCAGCGGCTTAATCCATCCATCGAAGGACTTGAGTTTGAATTGGCAAACACCATCAGCGCCTTGGTAAACGAAGACCGGAAACGTGTCGGCTTCGTCACTGGCCATGGTGAGTTAGACAGCATTCAGTCAGCCAGCCTTCGCAGCGGTTTGTCAGAATTGTATGATGTAGAGTCGGTACGACTTTCAGCAGGTCAGCAACTCTCAGGCTTTGGTGTGCTGGTTGTGGCCAAGCCGCGAGCAAGATTTACGGAGCAAGACAAATATGCCATGGATCAGTACCTGATGAGAGGAGGTCGGTTGTTGATGCTCATCGATCAGTTAGAAGCTGCTGCCGACAGCGCTTCACGCGAAAACTATTTTGCCTTCCCGTATGCGTTGGGTTTGGATGATCAATTGTTTCGCTACGGTGTGCGCGTCAACCCTGATCTTGTGCAAGATCGTGTGTCGCTTCGCTACCCGGTGGTGACGGGCGTGGTAAATGACAAGCCCCAGATCACACCCATCGAGTGGCCGTTCTTTCCGCTGATAAATCAATACGCCAACCATCCCGCTACGCGTAACATTGATGCCAGTGTGTTGAAGTTTGCCAGCAGTGTAGATACCGTGAAGGCCGTGAATGTTCGAAAGACTCTCTTGCTGGTTACTTCGGCTTATTCGCGCAAGCTAAAGGCACCCGTAAAAGTCAGTGCCAACGACTTGCGATCAGGTGATGTGAATGCGAGTTTGAACGAAGGTCCGATTGCCCTTGGTTATTTACTGGAAGGAAAATTTACATCCGTGTTTAAGAACCGCTTTCTTCCTGTAGGAGTTGATTCTGCTGCATTCAAACCAGATGGTGTGGATTCCAAAGTGATCGTGATTGGTGATGGTGACATCGCGCGGAATGAAGTACGCCTGCGAACCGGCCAACCGCAGCGACTCGGACTCGATCCTTTTTCGGGTTATACGTTTGCGAACCAGGAACTGCTGATGAACCTGGTGGCCTACCTTGCTGATGAGAAAGGTTTGATCAGCGCACGCAGCAAAGAAGTGAAAGTGCGCCCGCTGGATAAGGAAAAAGTCCGCAGCGAGCGTGTGATGTGGCAAGTGATTAACGTGGTGATGCCCGTAGTGCTGGTAGTGCTGCTGGGTATT
>JAIENH010000635.1 GCA_019751475.1 Cyclobacteriaceae bacterium | reverse complement strand
AATTCCCGCACATCTTCATTTGAAGTGGCGAGGTCTTCCGCCCGGAGGTACATCATGTGGCCACTGCGATAGCCCTTAAAGCTAAATCGATCTTTCATTTTTCCACTTGGGTCAATCTGCCACATGGTATACTTGGCATTAAAGTATTGCGTAGCGCCATCGTAATAACCACATTGGAACATCACGTGCATGAATGGGTTTTCTGCCATAGCCAGGCGAAGGTTTTCACCTGTACGATCGCCATCGCGATTCCATGGTGATACGGGACCAAACATGTTGTACTTAACGTCAGTTTTGTACTTCAGCACTTCACGCAAGTAGTAGTTGATGGCAGGCGTAAAGGCATGCAGCCATGAGGTAAGTTCTGAGTTATAATCAGGTGAGTCGCCCGCTTCTTTCGCATCGATGCCTTTGTAGCGAGAGTCAAGACGGCCTATCGTGAAGCCACCTTTTTCACGCAGCAATTCTTTCCAAAAATATTGTGCGGGTACGTTGAGGTTGTGCTGTAGAATTACTTTTTCTGAAATGCCTGAATAACGGGCCATCTTCGAAGCCAGTTCGCGCTTCCTGGCTTCGTTGATGAAGCCGCCCCTTGCCATCCCTGGTATCAATTCATTGAGTGTAAATTCTTCTACCTCCGGCAGCATGTCTGTAAGATCTTTTTGCTGAAGATCAGGTGGCAGCATTTTATGATACCATGCCGCGGCCGCAAAATACGGTACGTTTAGCGCAGCATCTACCGGGCCACCCCGCTCAATGCCGAGATCAGTGGGAGAAACTAATATCACTCCGTTGAGATACATCCAGTGAGCATTCTGTAACTCCAGCGCGAGACCCGACACACGTGTGGTGCCATAGCTTTCGCCAATGAGATACTTGGGAGACGTCCATCTATTTTTGCGGGATACAAAATTATTCAGCCATTCGGCCAGGTATTTAATGTCAGCGTTCACACCAAAGAATTTTTCTTTCGGTGTGTCTTTGATCAGAATGCGAGAGTAACCTGTGTTTACAGGATTCACATAGACGATGTCGGCTACATCGAGGATGGAGTGTGGGTTTTCTTTTATTCCGTAAGGTTGAATAGGAAAGCCCTCGTTGTCAATTTCCAAAATGCGTGGCCCTGTGTAGGCTATGTGCATCC
>JAIENH010000194.1 GCA_019751475.1 Cyclobacteriaceae bacterium | reverse complement strand
TTTACAAGTAAATTGCTCTCATCACCACTCTTGCCCAGCGTAAATACATGCGAATGTTCGCAGAGTATCAGATAATTGTCAGTGAGTTGCTGCGTAGCAGAGGGGCGGTCACGATTGGCTGACTTTATACTGAGTATCTCATTGAAATGTTTTGCCTGATAGTCCCATGCCTGCTCGTACGGCACCTGTCCGATGTCTTCTACAAAGACGAACGTGTTTGATTGAGCATTCACGATTTCAGTAGGTCACGGAAAGACTCAAACGGCCACCAAGTCCTTCGTTAATAATTCTCATCAAAGTAGACAATCGTATATCGCTCGCATTATTCTCGATTCTGGATATGTACGATTTCGTTGTACCACACTTTGAAGCCAATTGTTCTTGCGTTAGATTCTGTCTCTCCCGCAGTTCTTGAATTATAACACCCAACTTAAACGCTTCAAAGTCTCGTTCATAAGCATCTCTCTTCGCAGTTCCTTTCTTACCGTATTGCTGATCGAGGTGATCGGCAAATGATGTTAAGTTTTTGGGTTCCTTTTTCATGGAAATGATATAGCCTAAACTTGGCCGGTTATACTACTTCAACTTTGCCAGCTCCCCTTTCAAAAAGTCGATGGCTTCTACCGGATCAGGGTCTACGTTGTTTTCTTTAGCCAGGTAGTAGGAAATCCAATCGGTGAGATGAATGAGGTAATAGTATTGCTCCAGCAGCGAAGCTCCTTCCGCCACAATATCTATGATGGGATTGGAACGCTTCTCAAAAATCTCACGACAAATCTCCAATCGCTTTTCCACCCGTTCGTGATCGTGATCAGAGTACAAATAAATCACTTGGGCTTGTTGCAAGATAGTTTCCGGAAAACGCCAGCCGACAATTTCGTTGTGGTTCATCTCCGGAAAAGTATTGACATGCGCAATTTGTTTGGAGTTCTCATTCAGCTGTTGCTGAAAGCGCGTGGCCATTGCCTGCAACCTTCCGTCACAATATATAAAGGGCAACTTGCCTTTGAGTTTCTTCGCGATTATCTCGGCTTCCGCCTGTATTGCCTTTTCGCCCCGGTCGAGGTATTCAATCGCATTTTCCGTTTCCTTGATAAAGGCCGCCCCGATCAGATTGCTGTGATACAACGCATACAACAATGA
>JAIENH010000619.1 GCA_019751475.1 Cyclobacteriaceae bacterium | reverse complement strand
GTGGCCTGTGTCATGCAAGAGGATTGCAATTTGAACGGCCTCGCTTTCTTCCGGGGAGATATCAACACCTTTTGATCGCAGAATATCCAATGCCTGTCGCATGAGGTGCACGGCACCCAAAGCGTGATGAAAGCGTGTATGAATAGCCCCAGGGTACACCAGTTCGGTAAGGCCCAGTTGCCGGATGTGCCGCATCCGTTGAATGTAGGGGTGCTCCAGCAGTTCGAAAATCACATCGCTTTTGATGGGAACGAACCCGTATACCGGATCATTGATGATTTTATTTTTGTTCAAATCAGTGGTTGAATTGAATTCGTTTATGGGAGTAGAATCTTTCTTGTGATTGACTTAACTTGTAAAAAAATACCTCATGCAAAGATATTCGATTTTGTGGGCTGATGATGAGATTGACCTTTTAAAACCGCACATTCTCTTTCTGCAACAGCGCGGCTACGATATTACCCCTGTGAACAATGGTTCGGAGGCGGTGGAGTTAAGTGAATCGCGAAATTTTGATGTAGTTTTTTTGGATGAACACATGCCTGGCATGTCTGGGTTGGAGGCACTGGGCCATATCAAATCGGCCAAGCCCAACATACCGGTGGTCATGATTACCAAAAACGAAGAAGAGCAGATCATGGAAGAGGCCATCGGCTCAAAGATTGACGACTACCTGATCAAACCCATCAACCCAAGCCAGATACTTCTCTCTATTAAAAAGATCCTGGACAAGAAATCCTTGGTGATAGAGAAGACCAACTCTAACTATCAGCAAGAGTTTCAAAAAATAAGCATGGCATTTTTAGATGACCTCAATCACGAAGAGTGGACGGACATTTATAAGAAGCTTGTCTTTTGGGAGTTGGAGATGAACCAGGCAGATGCCAGCATGGCTGAAGTGCTGGAGTCACAGAAAGTAGAGGCAAATGTCAATTTCAGTCGTTTCATTCGTAAGAATTACGAGTCGTGGCTGAATGACCCGAATGCGTCACGCCCGTTGTTGTCGCATCAATTAATGAAGAAAAAAATACTGCCGGAAGTAAATCAGACCCGACCGACTTTTCTGGTAGTGATTGATAATCTTCG
>JAIENH010000640.1 GCA_019751475.1 Cyclobacteriaceae bacterium | reverse complement strand
AATGTAAACCCATTTCCTGAAAGTGTATGGGCTTTAAGTATTCCGTTTTCAATCACGTGATTAGCTCCGGTGGACGTCCAAGCAGTGGCATCAATCCAACCAGTGGCTGCATTGTTGTCTGTGTCAATAAAAAGCTGATAGGTATCACGGCTAATTTGTAGGTAGCCACTTTCTCTTACCCTGAAGTAAAGGTAGGTAGCATCGTGTGCCGCCTTTAACTCTAAAATAGTACCGTTAGTAAATTGTACCACATTACTGATGGCAGACCAATTAGGAACACCGCCAGTAACATTAGCTGCACCCAATACATACGAAGCCAAGCTGTTTGTTGGTGAAGGCATTTGGCTCTCTGTTGATCCGAGCGCAAGCACCCCATTCTTCAATCCACGATATCCAATCCTGATAGTAGATGCCAATCCTGCAAAGGATGACCTTAGAATTTTAAATTCTTGAATTTTCTGATCAGGTGAAGAAAGGATACAATCGTTGAAATGACCAATACGTGCTTTTGCGACCGAAGGGTTAAATGCCTCTTGCTCAGTAACGGCATTGCTTGATTGACCGATGTATTCCAAATATTTTGCCTTTTGCAATGGAGTCCTCAACTGAAGTTGAAGCCCAGTCGGAAGAAAATCAAGAAACGATTGAACAACCTGGCTTCTCATAGTCCATTGCGCTGCGCTTACCGAACCTGCGTCACCAAAATTAGTTGTATAGTAGCTTTCACCATAAGTACCAATTAGTCCCAACTGAGCCGCTAAAATCACATCTTGATTGGCTTCTATTACCGCCTTTAGCGAAGTGAGGTGGCCTTGAATACGGGCAACCGTTACACCAAGATCCTTCTTCGCTTCATTATTTGTATAAGCGAATCTTATTATTGCTTTCATACCTTTTGTTCGAAGCAAATTAAAATCCGTTTGGATGTTGGTTATGTACGCAGCACTTACGCTTGCAGAATTATAAAACTCATGCAAGTAAAACAGCCTCAGTACTAAACTAGTGTTGAGTTAATCATGAATTGACGGGTATAATTTTTTCAGCTTCACCCTGGCCTCCTTGTTTGTGAATT
>JAIENH010000423.1 GCA_019751475.1 Cyclobacteriaceae bacterium | reverse complement strand
AGCACCCCACACTCAACACTCTTGAAAATATGTACATCAATACTTCCTCGGGACAGGCTGTGCCGTTGCACCAGGTGGCACGCTGGCAGTTGGAGGCCTCACCGCTGAAGATCGTGCACATTGACAAAACTAGAAGCGTCTCCATCACCTCATTTGTAAAGAAGGGTTTCCTTAGCGATAACGTAACAAGAGATGTGATTGCAAAAATGGATGAGATGAAATTGCCGGCTGGCTACCGCTACGAAATGGGTGGCGAGTTGGAGAGTCGCAATGAGTCATTTGGTGGCTTCGCTAGTGTTATCATCATCACAGTCTTCTTGTTCATTGCCGTATTGATTTTGGAATTCGGAACATTCAAGAGTACGCTCATAGTATTGTCCGTTATTCCGCTGGGTATTGTGGGTGCCGTGCTGGCGCTGCTTGTCACGGGCAACTCGCTGTCTTTCGTGGCCATCATCGGTATGATTGCCTTGGCGGGGATTGAAGTGAAGAACACGATCTTGCTGGTAGATTTCACCAATCAATTGCGCGAGCAAGGCAAGTCATTGGAGGAGGCCATCCGCGAAGCAGGCGAGGTGAGATTTTTGCCAATCATCCTCACCACCCTCACAGCTATCGGTGGACTCTTGCCCATTGCGATCTCCACCAACCCGCTCATCAGCCCGCTGGCGATTGTGATCATTGGCGGCTTGATTAGTTCTACCTTACTGTCGCGAGTTGTTACCCCGGTGGTGTATAAGCTGATTCCGCCAAGAGTTCAACCTGCAATAAAATAAATCGACTGATACTTACGTCTGGTAAAGTGGTAGAAGTAAATAAGCAAGACACTAAATGCTCTTTTGGCACAAAACGGTGCCCGGGAGCATTAACCTAACTCGCTGCACGTACCTAAAAGACTGAATCAAAACGAAAACACCGAAGAAATGTATAATAAAGTAGTGCTGTCGGCCATCCAAAACGTGTTGGACGTGCGTCAAAAGACCCTTTCGGGGAAAACGAATTTCAAATCATTGGGCGCATCACCTGCCGAACTTAACTGGTTGGTATTT